>CAZEET010000017.1:0-14195 GCA_964511325.1 uncultured Candidatus Bathyarchaeia archaeon
TCCTGGAGCACGCCAGGCTCATAGTCTTCCCCCACCTCGGAGTCCTCGACATAGATAGGCCCTCAAAGTACGGAGGCCCAATAACCGTTGAGAGTTACCAGGAGCTGGAGAAGCTCTACACCAGCGGAGGGCTTCATCCACTAGACTTGAAGAACGCCGTGGCTGAGGCGGTGATAAAGATATTGGAGCCGGTGAGGAGATACTTCAAAAATCATCCAGAAAACTTAGAGAGACTTAAGGAGCTCCAGATAACCAGATAGTTAGACTGAGATCACTCATTGAGAGTTGTCTATGAAGGCCCGTGGGTCTAACACCCTAAGCGCTTCCACCCTACGATACGCTTCGTCCACCGAGATTATAGCCCCATCGTAAAGCAGGGCTGATGCGGCGTGGAGTGAGTCGAAGTAAGTCAGCGAATAGCTGGCTCTGAGCTTAGAGGCCTTGAGGAGAATGTCAGAGCTTAGAGGTATCTCCTCTAAATTCGGAAAACGCCTAAAGGCTTCGATGTCGCCCTCTATGGTGGCTCTGTCATATCCCCTCGACTTTAGGAGGAGCTCGTATTCGATATATGCCGATGCGGGTATGACTCCATCTGTTAGTTCCCCCTCGGCGATTTTTCTGAAAATCTCTACGGCGACTCTATGTAAGTGATCGGAGGCGTTGACGAAGGCTATCATCATGTCAAGCTCTATTATGGGCATTTAGCTCCCTCTCCAACAGCCTATCAGCCTCCCCCTCCACCTTCTCATAAGTCAGATTGGGGTCTGAGTATTTTCCTGCGAGCTGTTTAAAGGGGTTCCTTAGAACCCTAATCCTTACGGCTTCCTCCCCCTCCACCTCCCATAGAAGCATATCTCCCTCCTCGATCCTCAGAGCCCGCCTAACCTTAACCGGTATGTTCGTCAAACCCTTCCTCGAAACCCGGCTCACAGCCATCTCTCAGAGGGAGATAAAAATCTTAGAAATAAATAATTTTCTAAGACCTATCCAAAATCTTAGAGAGAATAAAAATCAAGGAGTTATAATCCCTCCCTCTCAGCCATGTATTCCAACATCCACGCCAGCCTATTGCAGTAGCCCCACTCGTTGTCATACCAGCCGACAACCTTCACTAAGCTGCCTATCGCCATGGTTGATAGGCCGTCGATAGTCACCGAGTGGGGGTCATGGATGAAGTCTGAGGAGACGAGGGGCTCCTCAGTGTAGGCCAGTATGCCCTTCAGGCTGCCCTCAGCCGCCTTCCGGTATGCCTCATTCACCTCCTCGGCTGTCACCTCTCCGCCGAGCTGGGCTACCAGGTCTGTGATGGAGACGTTTGACACTGGAACCCTCATCGCCATGCCGTTCAGTCGACCATCCAGCTCGGGGAGGACTAGGCCGATGGCCCTAGCGGCCCCCGTCGTGGTGGGGACAATGTTTATCGCCGCGGCCCTCGCCCTCCTGAGGTCTCTGTGCTGCATATCCAGTAGACGCTGATTGTTGGTATAGGCGTGTATCGTCGTCATCAGCCCCCGCTCCACGCCGAATTCTTCGTGGAGAACCTTCACCATCGGCGCCAGGCAGTTAGTGGTGCACGATGCCAGGCTGACAACCCTATGCCTCTCAGGGTTATAGGTCTCATGGTTTACGCCCGGAACGATGGTGGCGTCGGCCCCCTTGCTGGGAGCCGTCACCAACACCCGCTGGGCTCCGGCTTCTAGGTGCTTAGCCGCATCTTCACGCTTTGTGAATCTTCCCGTCGCCTCCACGACGGTGTGGACATCAAGCTCCGACCAGGGGAGCTTAGAGGGATCGGGCTGAGACAACACCTTTATGACTTTGTCTCCGACGATGATGCCATCCTCTGTGTGGGATACCTCCACGTCGAGTCTGCCATGGACGCTGTCATATTTGAGGAGGTGGGCGAGGGTTTTGGCATCCGTTAGGTCGTTTACGGCTATCACATCGACGTCATAGCCTCCCTCGAGGATGGCTCTGAAGAATATTCGACCAATACGGCCGAAGCCGTTTATACCTATGCGGATCGCCAACCTAGAGTCACCAGAGGGAGTAAGCTTAGGCATCGGATAAAGGGCTCGCTCGGGAAGGTTTTTATTGCCTTGAAGAAGTGATAAAACGGTGCGGAGGGCTCCTCACGCTCAAGGCGGGCGGAGTGGTCTTCAACCCTTACGGGGAGAACCCTAGGGCTCCTAGGCTTATGGAGTCTACTCCCCCGCATATGGGTGTTAGGAGGTGAGTATCATGGTTCAGAAGGAGAAGCCTGGCGGAGTTAAATACGTGATAGAGGCTAAGTTTGTGGTTGAGGGTGTAGTTGAGAAACACGACGTTATAGGGGCCATCTTCGGCCAGACCGAGGGCCTATTCCCAAAGCAGCTGGAGCTCAGGGAGCTCCAGAAGTCCGGTAAGATCGGCCGAATAGACATCATACTGAAATCGGAGAAGGATAGGACGACGGGGAAGATCATCGTCCCCAGCAGCCTAGACCGCGTTGAGACGGCCATCATAGCGGCTGCGATGGAGACCATCGATCGAGTAGGCCCCTGCGAGGCGAAGGTTCAGATAGAGCGCATCCTCGACGTTAGGGAGGAGAAGCGAAGACGCATCATAGAGAGGGCGAAGGAGCTGATCAGGGAGTGGGTGGTGAAGGAGACCCAGGACCTGGAGAAGCTGTTGGAGGAAGTTGCGAAGGAGGATCGCGTCGCCCAGCCTATCCAATACGGCCCTGAACGCTTGACGGCCTCACCTGATATAGCAAAGAGCAGGGAGCTCATCATCGTCGAGGGGCGGGCGGATGTCATAAACATGCTCCGCAGCGGCTATGGAGGCGTCATAGCTCTCGAAGGCGTGAAGGTGCCCAAGACGATCATAGAGCTCACCCGCTCACGGGTGACAACCGCCTTCCTCGACGGAGACAGGGGTGGAGACCTCATACTGAAGGAGCTCCTACAGGTTGCGAGGCCAACCTACGTCGCCAGGGCGCCTAGGGGGAAGGGCGTCGAGGACTTAACCCCCGAAGAGATCAAGGAAGCCCTCGCCAACAGGATGCCGGTGGAGGAGGTTATACTGCTGGAGAGGGTATTGGACATCACTAAGAGTCTGAGGGGGACGTTGGAGGCTGTGCTGCTCTCCAAGGATGGAGGGGAACTAATGAGGGTGCCCGTGAGCGAGCTGGTGGAGAAGCTTAAGGATGCGGAGGGCGTCTACGCCATCGTCTTCGACGGCATCGTCACCGGCCGACTGTTGGAGGTGGCGAGGGAGAAGGGTGTGAAGATGCTCATCGCAGAGCGGGTTGCGGAGGGCGTTGAGCCGCCGGAGGAGATTAGGGTTAGAACCTTCAAATCCCTCAGCCTAGTCTAACTCCCTAAGCCGACGTCTCATGGCGGGTTTAAGCCTTAAAAGCTCCTCCAAGACCTCACCGAAGCTCTCCTCGGATGAGAGAGGCCTCTTCACGTAGACCCCCGTCCGACCGATCTCCCGCCTACGGGTGAGCGTCCTCATCCTATCCAGAACCGTCGAGACGCCTATACCCAGCAGTCGAGCGACGTAGCCCTCTTGACCAATGATGGATGTCTCCCTATGCCCAAATTCCGTCGGCTCTATAAGCATCAGCCGCTTGTCGACGCCTGGAACCCTGAGGCCTCTCCGCAGCTCCTCGTATTCTATGGAGCCGGCGAAGTGGTAGAACTCCCTCTCAACAGGCCTCATAGGCATCAGCGGAAAGGAGTAGCAGCGCCTCTCATCGATGTATATGTAACCCTTGGCGGCGTAACTGGGCGTAGCCTGGATGATCTCCCTCGACTCTATCGTGTATCCAGCTCCCTCTATGAGAGCCTCGAGGATGCTCGGCGCCGGTGGGCTGGGTATGAAGATGTCGATATCACTCGTAGGCGATACGTCGCCCCTAGCTATGCTGCCGTAGACCAAGGCCCCTATATGCCTCTCGGCGAGGGGCCTCATCATCTCCAGGGCCTCATCCCTCAGGGCCTTCAGGAGATTCCAATGCTCCTCGTCGTAGAGAACCTCCATCTACCTCAAACCCTTATATGATGTGGAGGTTTAATACTCCATCTAGCGAGAGGATTGTTGACTCAACCCCTCTTAGGTCTGTTGATCCTCGCTGTAGCCTGGGCGGCTCTCTACGCAGCCTCAAGGCTCTTAGAACTGGATAGACACGGCCTCGAGGTCCACCCCCTCTACGCCCTTTATCGATCCAAGAGGCTTAACGGATTCATAGAGCGCATAGCGCTGAGGACTCCAAGGCTGTGGAGGGTTCTAGGTAACATGGGAGTCGCAACCTCTCCAGGGCTTACCATCTACATCTCCTATCTACTGCTGGTGAATCTACAGAGATTCTTCTACGTCCCCGAGAAGGCTTCACCCGTGATCCCCATAATACCAGGCGTCACAGTCAGGTTTCAAAGCCTACCCTGGTTCCTCATCGCAGCGGGCCTCGTCATCCTCGCCCACGAGCTCGCCCATGGAATTCAATGTATCCTAGAGGGCATACCCATCAGATCCTCAGCCCTAGTCTTCGCCATCATCACCATCGGAGGGGCCGTGGAGCCGGATGAGGAAGCCCTCGAGTCAGCGAGTGATATGTCCCAGATGAGGGTCTACGCAGCCGGCTCCTTCTCAAATCTAGTCATCGGCCTCGCAGCCCTCATCCTACTAATAATCTACGCTAGGACGATGCCGCTTCCATTATTATACCTACTCCACTGGACCTACTTCCTCTCGATAAACGTGGCGATGGTGAATATGCTCCCGATAAAGCCGCTGGATGGATGGAGGATGCTGAAGATCTTAACCGACGCCAGGGGGCTGCCCATAATAGAGAAGGCGGCCACCGGGGGCTTCCTCCTCCTAGTCGCATTAAACCTAGGTCTCAGCCTACTAAGATTCGGCCTCATACCACTCTAGATACGCAACGCATTTAACCAATGCCTCGAAAAGGGATACATGCGGCGGCAGGGAGGGCCCGGGGAGCTAGCCCTTCCCCACACCTCAAACGGGCTCTACGGAGGGGGCCAGTAACCCCGAGGGGTGGTGGGGGAGGAGCCGGATGGTAAGCTGCTTAGACCCCCGTTGAGGCCTCGACCCACGGGGCCGGCGGAGGGTCGTCGAGCCTCCGTAGGGAGGCCACGTGACCCCAGCCGGGTGAACCTGGCCAGGCCCGGGAGGGAGCAACCTAAGCCCGGACGTTCGGCGCTCGTGGAGACCCGGGGTTGAGGGGGAAGGGTGGGACTGCCGCCCGGCCGCCTCTGCTCCCTCGGGGGGCTGCCGCCGCACCGGGGTTGGAGCGCCTTGTCGAGGGTGGTGGACCTCTTCTTCGAGGAGTTCTACGAAGAGCTTGAAAGGGTTGTCGAGGGACTGAGGGGGAGGATAGAGCCGAAGCCTCTACCAGCCGTCGTCAGGATGCTCCGAAGGCGTTGGCGGAGCTATATGCCCAAGCCCAGGGGAAATGAAGGTGTCGTCATAGCCGTCGATGGCGGGGTTCAATCCTCCACCTTCGCCTATGGAGGCTTCGCGGCCGTGGGTAGAGCCTGCGCCCTCATCTACAGCGGAGGGGAGAGCAGCATCGTCAAACGGGTGAAGCTCTACATAGGCGAGGCCTACGACGACGCTGAGAGGGAGGGCATAACTAGATATGTCAGGATGATCGCCGAGTACTCCGCAGCCTATGAGGCGGTCAGCGGGGTTCTAGACGAGGGAGGTAAACCCCTACTGCTGATGGACGGCTCCCTAAGGCCGATGGGGATCCCAAAGCGACCAAGTGAATATCTCCATCATCCAGATCTAATAGCGGAGCTATTAGGGGCCATAGCCTCGCTTCACGCCCTCTCCGCTAAGGCAGGCTTCCCCCTCACAGCGATAGCTAAGGACTCAACCGCGCTCAACATCCACATAGCCCTATTGAGGGAGATCGCCGAGGCCAGGGGCCTCATAGACCTATTGAGGGAGTTGGAGGCGGCAACGCCCCAGAGGCTTCAACACCTATTTAGGAAGCTGGGGGATGGGGCTGGAGACCTCGCGGGAGCCCTGCTCTGCGACACCGCCCTGGTGAGGGAGTCAACCAGGGGGGAGGGCTACACAACCCCGCTGCTCCTCGCCCCACCCCAGCAGTGGAGGACGCCGCAGATGATCGAGGGAATCGATGAGGAGACGGCTAGGAGAATCGCGGAGGCTATGAAGCTCATCCTTTCACAGCCCGGCGTGGCCTCCACCATCTTCAGACCCCAGCCTGAATCCAGACCCCTCAGAGTCGACTTCCTATCCACTCTCATCGGCTACGACGAGCCATGGGAGAGCTATGATATCGACGGATTCATAGGGGATGGATCCCTCGCCGAGCTGGAGAGGCTCCTAGATCAGTTGGCCTACTGGTTCTGTAACGAGGTTGAGTATAATATACCCCTCTATCAGGCTGATCTAATCGCCAGGTTTGATAGGGGCCTCTACGAATCCCGTTATGAACCCCTAATAGTCAGCAGGCTGGAGGCGGCTGGTCTAAGCCTCCTGAGCCGTAGGAGGGTGTTGAGACTTTGAGGGAGTATGGCTACGTCATCGGCCAGGCGGATCCGACGCACTTCGACTTCAACATCTCAGACCCGGATTATAGACCTGTGAACTATGAATACGTGGAGCTGGAGATGGAGGAGCAACTCCCGGAGGGCTCTAGGCGTAGGGTTAGGGTGCTGGGACAGGTGAAACGCCTCATCTCCAGCCACCCCTTCTACGACAGGAGAACCACTCCTGGGGCAGCCTATAAACAACGTGAGTTAGGCATCACGCCGGACCTACTGCAGATATACGCAACGGCGAAGGTTCTGGGCTACATCCACGACGCCGAGGGCCACAGGGAGATACGGCGGCCTCGTTCCCCGCCGATGCCGGGGACGCCGGTCTACAGAGCCTCAGATGACCTCCTCAAGGAGTTCTTCACCCTCCCAGAGGAGGAGATACCGCTCAGGGTGGGACATCTACTACACAGGGAGAACGTCATCATCCCCATCTCAGGTAAGGAGCTCCACAGGCATATGGCCATACTGGCGATGACCAGATATGGGAAGAGCTACTTCGCAGGTCGCATTATAGAGGAGCTCCTAAGACGAGGAGCCTCCATCCTCGCGATAGACGTCCACGGCGACTATGCGGAAATGGTCTTGAAGCCGGATGGGAGGCTTCATGAATTCTTCCATGATAAGGTCATAGTCTATAGGCCTGAGGCAGCTGAACGCTTCCAAGCTGCCCATGTGAAACCCCTAAGGCTGAGCGCTTCCTCCATAGGCTTCAGGGAGCTCTGCGCCCTCACCCGCATCGAGGGGCCCCGCCAACGATTCCTTCTGAGAAGAACCCTGGAAGAGCTGAGGGCTGAGAACCCTCGATACACGCTGGATGACATCCTCGACAGATTGGAGCGGGAGATGGAGGAGGCGAAGGGGACGGTGGAGGAGCGTATAGAGGGCATCATCGAAAGGCTTGAAGACCTGAAGCGTGAAGGCATATTCACCTATGGCGACATAGATGTCAGAGCCTTCTTCAAGCCTCGACACCTGTCCGACATCTACCTCAGCGGCCTCCCAGATTATGTTCAGGATGTCCTCGTAGGCGTCATACTCCGCAGGGTCTTCGAAGCCAAGTATAGGCGTCAACCCTGGGCCAGACACCCCCTATTCATCTTCGTCGAGGAGGCCCACCGGTTTGCAGCTCCCCCGGAGAGGGGTGTCAAATTCAGCAGGGATATCATAGCCCGCATAGCGGCTGAGGGCTCTAAGTTCGGCCTCTTCCTAACAGTCATAAGTCAAAGGCCCAGGAGACTTGACCCAGACATCCTAAGCAACTGTGGAAACCTCGCCATATTCAGGGTCATAAACCCACAGGATCAGCGGACAATACAGGCGGCGAGCGAATCCTTCTCCGAAGACCTACTGGAAGACCTCCCAGCCCTCGAGCAGGGGGAGGCAGTCCTCGTCGGCCCCTTCGTCCCCATACCCGTGATGATTAAGACGATGGAGCGCGAAACAAGACATGGAGGGCGAACCCCAGACGTATACGGCCTCCTCCAGGAGGCCCTGAGGGAGGCGGAGGGGGAAGAGGATGAGGCCCTATACTAGGGGGAGGGGGAGACCTTGAAGTTCGCAGTATTGGCCGACGCCCATATAGGGAGGTCGATACCCCTCGCCATCGCTGAGCATCGACGCCGAGCCTTCACCGAGGCCTTTAGGAAGGCTGTGGACGCCATCATAGAGGCCGGCGTCGAATACATCTTCATCTGTGGAGACCTCTTCGAGCGTCGAACCCTTAGACCAAGCCTCGTCCAATTCGTCCATGATGAGCTATACCGATTGGCGACGGGAATCACGGAGCAGCACGGCCATGAACCTAAGATACTCATCATAAGGGGGAACCACGACGGCAGGCCGCTGTCGGACACCCTCGACTATATCAGGCATCCCCTCGCCAAATATCTCCACATCTTCGATGAGGAAAACATGGTCTACAGCGATGATAGGGTCTACGTCGTCGGCCTCGGCTACTATGAGAACATAGGGAAGGCCTATGAGAAGCTGGTGAAACCCGCCTTCGAGAAGGCTGAGGATGAGGATCTACGAATCTTGATGCTCCACACCTTCATCCAGGGATACCAGGATATACCCCCCTACAGCCCAGCGCTAACCATCGACGAATTGGTTGAGGTTGATCCCCGCTACGTCTTCGCAGGCCACCACCATGAGAGGCATAAGCCTAAGCCGCTGCCGAACGGCGGATGGCTCCTAACCCCAGGCTCCCTCGAGATGTACGACTTCGGCGAGAAACCCGATAAGGGATTTTACATCGTCGAGGACGCGGAGTCTGAGAGGCCTAACTTCAAGTGGATACCCATCGAGCCGATGCATGTGATGAGACGCATACCCGTCACCTCGGATCGACGTAGGCCTCCAAACTGGTATGCTGAGCGCATCCTCGAGGCCGTTAAGGGCTTCATAGAGGAGCTAAGGAAGGCCGACAAGCCAGGCTATCTCAGAATCCCCGTCAGGGGACCCCTCTCAGAGGGTTTGCCCAGCGACATAGACCTGAGAGAGATTGATCAAATCGTTGAGGGGGAGCCCCTCCTCCTATGGGTTGACGTCGACACCATGGGCCTGGAGATGCCGCCCTTCATGCCTCCACCCGGTGGAGAGGAGGTGGCGGTGGAGGAGTTCTTCAGCGACTTCGGCTCCTTCGCCGAGGAGATCGCGGAGATGCATGAACGGGTGCGGGAGACCCTCGAGGAGGAGGCAAGCGTCGAGACGGGGCTGTTGACCCCGAGCAAGAGGAGGCCCCTCATAGAGGAGTGGCTGAAACGCTTTGAGGGACGCAGATTCCGAGGTGAACAGCGGTGATCGAGGAGCTCACCCTCGAGAACTTCAAATGCTATGGGACGAGGCAGACGGTGAAGTTCAAGCCGGGGGTCAACAAGATCTCTGGTCGAAACGCCTCGGGGAAGACGACGCTCCTAGAGGCCATCCTCTTCGCCCTCTTCGGCGAGGTCCCAGGCGTCAACAAGCGAGACCTCATACCGTTGAGAGGCGGCAAGCTCCACGTCTCATTGAAGTTTAGAAGCCCCCTCACCGGTCAGAGGGTTAAAGTCACCCGTGAGGGGATGCTGGTTCCAAGCCGCCGGGGCGGAGAGGAGTTCCAGACGACGCTGCTCAAATTGGAGGTGGAGGGCGAGGAGAGGCCCTACACGAAGGAGCGTGAGGTTCAACGGCGCATAAGGGAGCTGCTGAGAATAGGGAAACGCACCTTCTTCAACGTCGTCTACGCCAGGCAGAAGGAGTTCGTCGAGATCCTTAACCCCAGGAGGGTGAGGATGGACGCCATCCTGGGGCTGACGACGCCAGCCGAGATCAGGGAGCAGCTCAGGGAGGTGAGGCGTAAACTCGAGGAGCGAGGCGGCCTAACCGAGCGGGGAGCCATAGAGGAAAGAATAAGGGCGGCGGAGAAGAGCATTGAGGAGGCCGAGCGAGAGCTCACGGAGCTCTCGGAGAGGCGTAGAGAGCTGGAGGAGAAACTGAAGGATGCGAAGAAGCGATTGACAGCCATCATGGAGAAGCTGAGGAGGGCTGAGGCCCTGGAAAACGAGTTTGAGAGGCTGAGGGACGCGGAGACGGAGCTCCAAGTCTTAAGGGGGCGTCGACGAGACCGGGAACAGGAGCTGATAGGCCTCTACAAGAAGATCGGTGAGCAACCCGAGAAGCGGCTGACCGAACTCCAGGAGCGCCGCAGGGAGATGGCTGAGCTGGAGGAGAGGCTTCAAAGAACCCTTGAGGAGGAGTTGATGGCTGAGCGTCGACGCCTCGACGGTGAGATAGCGACCCTGAAACATCAGATCGAGGAGCATCTCGATCTGAAGGAGCGTGGATTGACCCGATGCCCGAAATGTGGACAGACCATCGACTATCAGCTCCTGGAGAGGGATATAGCGAGGTGGAGGGAGGAGCTTGAGGCGAAGCAGCTCCGCCTAGGAGACCTTGAAGCCGAGATCAGGGCGACCCAAAGCCAGTTGAACTCGGCGAGGGAGCGCCGATTGGAGGTGGAGAGGGCGCTGTCAAGATTCGTGGAACAGCTCCAACGTATAGAGGAGCTGAGGAAAACCATCCGAGAACTCTTCGAGAGGGGTAAGACCCTGGAGGCGGAGCTGGAGGAGATGGGGGAGGCCGTCAAGATGAGGGCGGAGGAAACCCTAAACCGAGCCTTCAAAACCCTTGAGGAGGCGAGAGCCGGCGTAGAGGAGCATCTCAAGACGCTGAGGGAGGAGGCCTCAAAGGCTGAGGGGGAGGTTAGATCGCTGGAGGCCCTCATAGGGGAGACGGAGCGGAGGCGGGGGGAGGTGGAGCGTCGACGGGAGGAGGCGAGGAGGACGCTGGAGGAGGCGAGATCTCAACTCGAAAGGGTTAGGGAGTATGAGGCAAAGATATCGGTGCTGGAGCGTATCGTAGAGCGCTACGGCGAATATGAGAAGGAGCTCCGAGATAGAGTTCTACGCAGATTGGAGTGGCTGACCTACAAATACTTCGAGAGGCTGACCGACCAGCAGGTCTATTCCGGCTGCCATATAGACCGTGAAACCTACATATTGGAGGTCAGACCTATAGGAGCCGAGCGCATGATACCGGCCTGGAGAGCCGGTGGCGGCCACGAGAGCCTCTTCGCCCTCTCGGAGCGCCTAGCTCTGCTTAGGGTTATGGGCTTCACCCACCTCCTCATCCTCGACGAGCCGACGGACGCGGTGGACTCGGAGAACATCCCACAACTCCTAGAATACATCGCCCGAAGCGGCAGGGAGATAGGGCAGATACTATTGGTGACACACCACGGCTACGGCGAAGAGGAGGGCGTCAACATCATAAGGGTGAAGAGAGTCCAGGGCGAGTCAAGGGTTTATCAGGAGGATTAGGGTATACGCCTGGGCTTGAACTTCCTCTCCTTATACTTGCTCACAACCCGGACGTGGGTTCCCTTCCTCGTGGCTGCGGCGATGATCCTCTCCGTCGCCTCCTCACATTCACGCCTCCAGGGGCAGCTCTGGCATTCCTCGCCGAGGCCATACATCCCATAGCACTCTGGGCGCCTACCTCTCCTCCTCTCAGCCATGTCTAAAGAGGCTGAGACCCCAGACTTTTAAAGTCTCCCCATCGAGGGGAAGCCCTTTAATCATCGTCGACGACGATAAGGAGATGAGGCTCAAGCAGGAGGCCCTCGAACGCTACCTCTCCCAAGTCTTCGGCAAGGGGGTCTCCATAAAGCGTCTACAACCCCTCGGCGTCTCGGTGAGGGAGGAGGACGCCCTAAAGGCCTATGGATATGGAATCCCACTGCGCATAGACTTCGAGCTAAACGGCGAGGCTAGGAGCGTCGTGATAAACACCATAAAGCCTGGAGGCTTCGGCCATGAACGCAGGGCTGATAGGGCTGCCATACTTCTATGGCAGGCCGAGGCCTTCAACAAACTCCCAAGGCATGTAAGGGCTCTGGACATCGGAGCCTTCACCAGGGATGGCGCAGCCCTCAGCCTAAGCGAATGCGAGGAGTTCTTCCTCCTAACCGACCTCATCGAAGGGAGAGAATACTTCCATGACCTCGACCGCATAAGGGACAGCGGAACCCTAACCAGATTAGACCTAGAGCGATGCAAGGCGCTGGCCAGGTATCTAGCCGAGATACACTCCGTTAAGAGAGATGACCCAGAGATGTATAGAAGACGGATTAGAGAGCTCGTCGGCCATAGCGAATGCATCTTCGGATTGACGGACAGCTACCCCGAGGAGGCTGAATACATCAAGGCTGAGGAGCTCATCAACATCGAGAAGCGATGCATCGATTGGAGGTGGAGGCTGAAGCATAAGGCCCATAGGCTTAGCCAGGTTCACGGAGACTTCCACCCCTGGAATATCCTCTTCAGGGAAGGAGTCGACTTCACGCTCCTAGACCGCAGCAGAGGCGAGTGGGGTGAACCAGCCGATGATGTATCAGCGATGACCGTCAACTACCTCTTCTACTCATTGCAGAGAAGCGGAGACCTGAGAGGACCCTTCAAAAGGCTCTGGGAGACCTTCTACAGGGTCTATCTCGACGGAACTGGCGACGAGGAGCTCCTAGAGACGATACAGCCCTTCTACTGCTGGAGAGCCCTCGTCATAGCCTCACCGGTCTGGTATCCAACCCTCAGCCTAAAGGTTCGAAGAGGCCTACTGAACTTCGCCAGGAACATTCTGGAGGTTGAGGTCTTAAATCCCTGGGAGATAAACCCGCTATTGGAGGAGCCATAGTTGGCCAGAGAACCCGGATGGGCGGTTTGGATCACGGGTCTTCCGGCATCTGGTAAGTCAACCATAGCGAGGGCTTTGAAAAGTAGGCTTGAGGAGATGGGCGTCGACGCCTATATACTCGAATCCGATGTCGTGAGGAAGGTTCTAACACCCAAGCCGACCTACACCCTGGAGGAGCGTGAATTCTTCTACAACGCCTTCGTCTACATCGGCGTCCTATTGGTTGAGAACGGCGTAAACGTCATCTTCGATGCGACAGCCCATAAGCGACGTTGGAGACGAGCCGCCAGGGGATTGATAGATAAGTTCCTCCAAGTCTATATTCGATGCCCCTTCGAGGTCTGCAGGGAGAGAGACCCAAAGGGCATCTACAGGATGGCTGAGACAGGTGAGGCACAGTTCGTCCCAGGGGCGCAGGTGGAGTATGAAGAGCCATGGCAGATCGACGTCGAGATAGACTGTGTGAGAGACTCACCGGAGGAGGCTGTCGATAAGATTATAGAGGCGATGAGGGAGAATGGATTCATCTAGGCATCTAGAAATCCTCGTCGAGGCTGCCTGGAGGGTGCGAGAGGCCCTATTGAGAGCTGAGAGGGAGAGTAGAGGCCTAAGTCTAGAGCGACGTAAAAGGATCCTCGATGAGGCCGCAGAGGAGGCCTTAGAGACCTATCTACGTCGATCCGGAGCCTCTGTGAGATTGGAGAGCGAGGAGGGGGAGGCAACCATAGGGAGTGGAGAACTCCTGCTGATCGCTGATCCCCTCGATGGGACGACGAATATGGCTGTGGGCATACCCTTCTCAGCCGTCTCGCTGATGCTCTCAGAGACCGAATATCTCTCAGGGGCCATAGCCTCCATAGTCCTCGACATACCGAGAGGAGTAGCGTACAAGGCAGCAAAGGGCCTGGGAGCATGGAGGGATGACACACCCATAAGGCTGAGGAGGAAGGCCAGACCACTATCGAAGGCCATCTTGAGCATAGACATAAGCAAGTCAGCCCCCATGAATAGGCTGAGGAGACTCATAGCCAAAGCGAGACATCTCAGGCAACTTGGGTCAGCAGCCCTCTCCATCTGCCTCGTAGCTGAGGGAACCCTAGACGCCCACATCGACGTAAGAGGCGTCCTGAGGGCTGTGGACTCAGCGGCAGCCCTACACATCCTAAAAGAGGCGGGAGGAGTCTATAGGCTGAATGACGTCTACATGGGAGACCTAAAGCTGGAGAGAGATAACAGGCTCTCCGTCATCGCAGCCTCCAACGATGAGATGCTGAGAAGAATCGAAGAACTCCTAAAGCTATAGAGCTGGCCCATATACTCACGAGATTTACTCACGAGATTTACTCACGCTGGGAGGCGATCTTAAGGAAGTTTAGGGAATGG
>CAZEET010000018.1:0-13397 GCA_964511325.1 uncultured Candidatus Bathyarchaeia archaeon
CGACGGCGACGGGCTCTATGTAGCCTGAGAAGTAGGGGTTTGTGAAGGTTCCAGCCGTGAATCTCCCCGTTATTGGGATGGCCCCCGTCAACTCGCAGAACTTCTCCACGGGTATCCGGCCATAGTGCTTAGCTGAGACCACCACAACCCTACTGAGATCGAGCCTAGAGAGGAACTTGGCAGCCACCTTAATGCGTTGACAAGTCTTCTCCACGTCGAGGATGAAGAGGCCGTCCGGTCGAACCTTATAGATGTAGGGCTCCATATCCCTCATCTTAATCCTAGTCCCGATATGGATGCCCGCCGAGAGCAGCATCTCCTGCGGGAGGAGAAGCTCAGATTCAACCTCCTCGGATGACAAGGTCTACACCTCCTTAAACGTGGACCTATCCCGCTCCTCATAGAGCCTCAAAACCTCGTCGATGAGGTTGACGTGGGACAAAAGCATCCGGCGGCAGCAATATCGGGTGACGCCGAGGTCGTCGAGGACCGCTGCGGGGGGCTCCCCCCCAGCCACCCTCCTGGCGAACTCCTCCCACTTATCGCCGATGACCTTGCCACAGGAGAAACATCTCACCGGTATGATCATCCAGGACCTCCCCGCCCAACAGAGTAAGCTGAGAGAAACCCTTATAATTTTTAAAGGTAGCGCTGGGGTCAGCGGCATCGTTCAACGCATTTTCACTCAACCCTCCATGAAGCTCCCCTCGGAAATCCTTATAGCGGTCTCTGAAGCGTCGAGGCTGGGTTGAGGCTGGTTCGGAAGGTTTCGAGGAAGAGGTATTACAGTAAGGCGGTCTATGAGCATGAGCGGATACTGGTTCCGATACCGGCTGAGGAGCGTAGGCGGATAAGGAGGTGGCTGGGTCGAGACCTTAAGATCGTGGTGGAGCACTTAAACTACGGCTTCGCCATACTCGCCGTGGCTGAGAACCCCTACATCGACGGCCTCCCAGCGACGCATAGATTCCGCCTCCTCATAAGGGCGCTGGAGAATTCATAGCTCTCTAAATCCTTTTCAGGGGATGGAAATCCCCTGGTTGAGTTCGGCACCTTCGGGGGATCGAAAAATGGAATTTTTAACAGGTTTAGGTCTAGAGAGGATAAATATCGGGGGCTGGAAGAATTCAGGGCCTCTCTCTATTTCGGGGGCTTGAAACATAACAATCGGGGTCGTCTATTACACAAAGATGTTAAAAAATGGTGATTAAAGGGCGAGAAGGCTTAGATCGCTGAGATGATCGATCAAGATTTGGAGGAACTTCTGAGGGCGTTTCTCATGGAGGATAAGACGGATGGGCCGACCGATAGGATGAGGAGGCCTTGCCCAGACTGTGGCCGACTACTGAGGAGGGGTAAGGATAACGTGAAGTGGTTCTGCGACAACCCAAGATGCCCAGTCATCTACGTCATATACGACCCCCTATGGCTGAAACCCCTCAAGATAGCGAGAGAAGCCGAGAGAAGAGAGCGATGAGCCGGCGAATTTTTTTCCAGGATATGACCGGTGGCAGTCACAAGAAGGTCAGGGTGAGCCTCAGCCTCAGCAGGGAACTCGTCGAGGAGATCGACGCCATGAGAGGGCTAATACCCCGTTCAACCCTAGTGGAGGCCCTACTACAAATCGCCCTCAGAAGGGTGAGGCAGCATTATCAAACCCATATCTTCTTCGCTTTCCCATCTGAGGAGTCCCCTAGGTCTAAGGAGGAGGATGACGGCTATGATGAATATGGGACAAAAGGCACATATTCGCCGATCCATAGGATGCCAAGGGGATAGAAGAGGAGACCTGGAATCAGGAATTCCAACGCTGAAACCATGAAGCTTGAGATCAAAGCTGATAGAGGCGGCCCAAACCTCCGCCGAGGAGAAAGGCGAGGGGAAAACCGAGATAGGGGAGAACCCCAATCCCTTAGAAAGAACAAGGGTAAGGAGTATCCCAAAGCCGAGGTAAGTTGTCTGACCGAAGTTAGGGGCATCATGGGCCTTATAGATAAGGGTGAAGCTGAGATTCAGCAGCGTTAATAGGGAGCCATAGATGACGACGGTGGTGGGGAGAGGGATCAATCCGTGATCCCCCTCTGTCGAGAATATTTTAACCTTCTCTAATCCCTGAATCATATTTCACACTCTTCATAAAGTTGTCAGAATTCCCTTCATTCTACCTCCGAGGAATCTCATCTCGGCCTTGAATCCCCCTAAGGCTGCTGCCCCAAGGCCTGAAGACTCCTGGCCAACCCTCTGTAGACCTGGAGTTAGGGTTATCGCCATTGTGAGGAGGCTGATGCGTTGAGTCTCACGGCTACCCTAAGACGTCTCCTCGGCGGTGAGCGTCCACCGAAGGCGAGACGATGGGAGATCGGAGGAGGCTCTCCCACCGAGTATGAGTGGCTTGAGGGCGACTATCGATGGTTTAGGCAGGATGAGCTGGTGCGCCGCTGCATCCTTGTCAACGCCTTCTTCTCAACCATGGCCTCAGGCTTTGACACGGTTCTGGAGGCTTCGAAGCCTGGAATCAACGTGAGAGATTACAGCTTTGTGAAGGAGCGGATCGATGAATTCAATCGTCGCGTGAACCTCGACTTGGCCCTATTCATCGCTCAGGTTAAACGCAGCATCTATGGTAGAGCTGGCTTCGAGATCGTCTTGAGAAGTGATGGATCACCCTCAAGGCTGATACCTCTTAGAAGCGAGAGTCTTAAACCGAGACTAGACAACTCCTGGAATCTCATAGGATTCGATTACCAGGGGCGTAAAGCCCTCTATTCTCCGGAGGAGATCCTCTACTTCGTCAATCTCCCACTAGAGGCCGATTGCCTCGGCCTAAGCGACATAGAGCCCATAAGGGCTGTCTGCAGGGCGAGGCATGAACTACTACGGGAGGATTTCCCCGAGATCATCCGAACCCTCTGGGCCCCCTACATCATCCTCAGGGCCGACACCAGGGGATTAGCCGCCGATGAGGTTGACCAGGTGATGGCTGAACTCGCCGAGGTTCTGAAGGCCGGTAGGAGTATCGTCGTCAATGAATCGGTCGACGCCCAAGTGATTCCATTGACCCCCGACATTAGAGGCCTGGTGGAGCTCCTCGATCGCCTGGATCAGGCGATCATAGCTAACTTCGCCATCCCTCGTCTACTGCTGGGCAGACCCGTTGAGAACAGGGCGACAGCCTACGCGGAGCTGGAGGCCTACATACATGGCCCAATAGCCCACATAAGGCGCTACTTAAAGCGTGAAGTAGAGCGGCAGTGGTATTATAGATGGACCAAGTGGATCCTCAACGAATTCGGCTTCGAATATGAGGAGCCCCCTGTAGCTGTAAAGCATCGCTGGAGACCTTTCAGGCTGAGAGACCTCTACGAGATGATGCGTGGCATCTCCCTCCTTTGGAGTAGAGGTGAGGGACCGCTGGCTGGAAGACTGGAGAAGGTCTGGGAGCTGATGGGATGGGATCCCTCTGAGCTGGAGGAGGAAGAGCGATGAGCGAAGGCATCGAACTCAGGTTTTGGGCTGCTGTCCACACAATAGAGACGGGAGAGGAGAGGCGTCTAGCCATCTTCTACATAATGAACACCTCCCTAAACCTCAACAATTGGAGAGTCACCGACGAGGCCCTTGAGCAGGCATTGCCGACGCTTCTAGGTAAGCCCCTGGGCTGTATCCCCGGCTATCGGGTCAACCATGTGCATCAACCCCTTATCGTTGGTCGTTTCATCAGAGTCGAGAAGCCCGATGGCTATGCGCTGGCTACGGCTGAGATCACCGATCCCACAGCCTGGGAGAAGCTCCAGAGCGGTGAGTGGGGCCCAGTAAGCGTCGTCATCAAGGCCTACAGGGTGAGATGCAGCCTATGTGGCGCAGACATAACCGCTGGACCTGATGAGCATGTGCTCGGTGGAGAGGCCCATGAGATAGTTGAGAGCTTTGTCTTCGACCGGGTTGACTTCGTCTCTCAGCCAGCCTATCCCCAGGCAGGGGTCATCGCCTTAGGGCTGGGACAGAGCAGGGGAGGAAGCCCCTCCTCTGCGTCCACAGCCAGGAAGGGAGGTGAGATGCAGAAGGCAGTAAGCCTCGTGGCCGGAGTCGTCCCCTTTGAGGAGACGCCTAAGGCCCCAGAGGACCGGGCCTGGGATGCGGATGCTGCTGAGCAGCGCATCCGCCGATGGGCTGGGGGCCCAGATAAGGAGAATATCGATTGGGCCAAGTATCGGAGGGCCTTCGCCTGGTATGACGCCTCTGATCCTGAGAACTTTGGCAGCTACAAGCTGCCTCATCACGATGTCATCGACGGACGCCTCCACGTAGTCTGGAGAGGCGTAGCCGCAGCTATGCAGGTTCTCCTCGGAGCAAGGGGAGGCGTCGATATACCTGAGGAGGATCGAAGGGCGGTCTACAATCATCTCGCCAGGCATTACAGGCAGTTTGGCCGTGAGCCCCCGGCCTATCACGCCTCACGGTCAACACCCTCTCCGGGTGTTGATGAAAAAGAAGAGGAGGAGAGGAGGGAAATGGAGGAGAGGATAGCGGAGCTAGAGGCTGAGGTGGAGTCGCTGCGGAGAGAGAACGAGGAGCTCAGAGCTAAGCTCGCAGCCATGGAGGAGGAGAGGCACATGGAGCTCGTTAACGCCGTCGTTGAGGCCCGTATGAGAGCGGGCCTGGTGAAGAACCGCCAGGCAGAGATGGAGAGGCTGAAGATTCTCGACGATGAGACTTTGAAGCTGCTGAAGGAGGATGCCGAGAAGCTGGCATCTAAGATGTCGAAGACCGAGTCGGTGCCTAAGGCGAAGTATACCGCCGAGAGCGTCGACGCCCTGAAGGAGGCCATAGAGGAGACGAGGATGCGCCTCTTCGGCTATAGGAGGGATGAGTGATGGCGGCGGGCGATATAGCCTACGAATACGCCTTCTTCCTACTGCCCGTCAGTAAGACGGCTTCAGCTGCTATATCGAAGGGTCAATTGGTGAAGCTAAGCGATGGAGATCCAGCTGCCAGCGGGGACTATGGCCCCTTTGGCATAGCAATCGACGACATCGCAGCTAACGAGGATATGAAGGGGAAGGTTCTCATTAAGGGAGTAGCCTACGCCACTGCAGGTGGAGCAATATCAGCGCTTACCTACGTGAAAGCTGGAGATGGCGGAAAGGTCGTCGACTTTGTTGAGGGAACTGATGCTGAGAGTCTCATCGCAGGCATAGCCCTGGAAGCCGCCTCAGGCGACGGGGATGTGATCAAGATTATGCTACTGTGAGGTGAGCCGTGATGGAGGAGCCAAGGGTTTGGAGATCAGCCGTAGAGAGCCGCTACTATAAGCAGACGAGGCCACAGGTCTTCGAGGCCCAAGCCATACTGCCTGAGGACATCGAGACCATAGAGGCTGTAACCATCCTCGACGAGGTGCTCGGCCTCGCCAGGCCCCAGTATAAGCTGAGGCAGGTCTGCCGAGTCATAAGGATGGACAGCCTCCAGGCCAGAATCGACGTGGCGACGAAGCTGACGGGGCAGGAGAAGGTTCCGCCGATGGTGGAGGCTGAGATATCAGCCGAAGCCTACCAGGCGGTAACCTTCAACCTCTGGAAGAATGTGGTCCACGTCGTAATCAGCGACGAAGCCCGGATGAGGGCTGCCCACGACATCCTAAGGTTGCATGTGGAGGATGCGGCGAGAGAGCTGGCACGGATGGAGAACAAGCAGATCGCTGAGGAGCTCGATAAGGCATCAACGGTGGCTGCAGGAGGAGCCTGGGATGCAGTCACCAATGGTGTAAGCGACAACAATCCCTTCGACGATCTCATCGCCGTCTTCAACACCCTCGAAGCAGCAGGCTATCCGCCGACCCATGCCGTGATGCATCCGAAGGTCTGGGGTGCCTTCATAACCAACACCTGGGTCAGAGACCTAGTCCAGGCGGGCATCGCCACCCTGAGCCGAGAAGGCGGGCAGTTCACTATCCCAGGCTATCCGACGGTGAAGGTCGTCGTAGACCACGCCGTGACGCCGGACACAAGCTGCTTCATTCTAAGCGCAGAGGCACCGGCCATCGTCCTCGGCGAAGGACCCACTGAGGCCGCCAGGTATAGAGACGAGAAGGCTGGCTATGACGCCTATATCATCAGGCAGTGGCTCCAGCCTCAGCTGATCATCTCCGAAGCCATCCGGGAGATAACGGGTGCCCATAGCTGATGGGGTTCCAAAATGAGAGTTCCCCTTTTTTCCTCTTCTCTCCATGGAGGTGGTGTCTAGATGCCCTATGCTTCACCCTCAGACGTTAGACTGATCGTGGAGACTACGCTGAGTGATGAGGAATTAAGCCGCATCATCGAGGTCTGCGACGCCGAGATAGAACGCAGATTAGGCTCCGTCGACGCCTCAAACCCCCTTGTGAGGAGGCTATCCATCCTGCTGGCCGCGAGGATGATCCGGTTGAGAGATCCAAAGGCGAGAGCCGTGGGAGAGTTTAGGGAGGAGGCTGGAGACCTAAAGACTCTGGAGGAAGAGATGAAGCGTCTATTTAGGCTTCTAAGCAGGGTGAAGGTGAGGGGAACCAGATATGGTGTGATCAGGGGGAGAGGATGAACAAGTCTCTTAATGCTGGGGAATAGAGGAGGTAGCTGTGATGAGGAGGATAGATGAGATGATGAAAACCATATACTTTATTTTGATGACATTAAAAGGTAGATCTATGAGGTGGACTGATTTGCATAGGAAAGTGATATCTCAAAATATATCTCAAAGCACTTTTAGATACATGCTTGAATGGTTAATTAAAAATGAATATGTGAAGAGGTGCAAAAGAGGTTTATATGATTTAACGGAAAATGGATTAAAACTGTTAGATGCGATACCAAAATATAAGCTGAATTCATCTCTTGATGATTTTATATGAAACTTTTTAAGAACCGTAGAGGTAAGGTGATGAGAGTCATTCACAAGATGAATGTAATGTAGAGGTTGAGGAGGACTTATAGAACTTCCATAAATTGATGGATGAATACTCCTGAGGGATGAAGCCCCATCAGGCTAGCTTACTATAAGTTTTTAGTGAAGATTTATTTATTGAGTAAAACCTTAATATCGAAATCCCGATTATTCGAAACGCACGGAGGATTTCCGGTTGGCTGAGATGATTGATGAGGTGCTGGAGAGGAGCCTTGGGAAGACGGTGTTGATAAAGCTGAGGAGCGGCCGAATATTGAGGGGCGTCTTGGAGGGCTTTGATCAGCATATAAACCTTGTCTTGAGGGATGCTGAGGATATCAGCGACCCGGAGAACGTTGAGAAGATCGGAACAATAATTCTGAGGGGAGATAATGTAGTTATGATCTCGCCTCCACCTTGAGGTGAGCAGTTATGCCGACTAAGCATGCCATCCATCATGGTAAGAGGGTTCACATCCGTTGTAGACGCTGCGGCCGGAGGGCGTATCATATACGGAAGAAGCGCTGTGCAGCCTGCGGCTTTGGCGCCTCAAAGAGGCTGAGGAGATACTCCTGGAGCCGTAAGACCCTGAATAGGTCAAGGAGGATAGTGTGAGGATCACCGTGGAAGAGTTCTGATGATTTTAGATCTTGAGTAGCTGCGGATACCTGAAGAGGCTGTCAGCCGCTACGGCGACCAGCCTACAGCCCTCTCCGAGCTCCTCGGCTACCTTGATAGCCGCATGGACCGCCGCCCCCGTTGAGGGGCCTACCAGTAAGCCCTCTAGAGCCGCCAGTTTCCTCACCGTCTCTATGGCCGTTGTTTGGGAGACCTCGATGACCTGATCAACTATATGCCTGTTCTCGAGGTAAAACCTCGGCTTTATCACCTTGGATAATCCCCCTATCCTATCCTCATGCCTCGGCTCCTCGTGGATGAGGGCTGAACCTCTTGGGACTACGCCGACGATCCTAACCGAGCCGATCTCCTCCTTCAGCCTTCTCCCAACCCCTACGATGGTGCCGCCGGTTCCTATGCCCATGACGAAGGCGTCGAGGTCTCGGCTCATCTGCTCCAGGATCTCCGGGCCAGTGGTCTCATAATGAGCCCTGATGTTGGCTTCATTCTCGAATTGATTCAGGAAGACTCCTCCCATCTCCTCAGCCAACTCCCCAGCCCTCTTGAACTGCTCCTCCTCGCTTTCGATTCTCATAGTCTCCGCTCCCAGAAGCCTGAGAGCCATCTCCCTCACCTCCGAGACCTCCGGCTCCAAGATGAGTATCGGTCTCAAGCCGAGTCTGGAGGCGATCCAGGCGATGGCCGTCGCCGTGTTCCCGCTGCTTACCTCGATGACCGGATCTCCTCTCCCCAATAGGCCCCTCTCAACGGCGTCTCGGATCATATAGTATGCTATACGATCCTTATGGCTGCCACCTGGATTGGTATACTCCAACTTCAGATATATCTCAACGCCCTCAGGAGCTATGCGCCTCAGCCTCAGGAGGGGAGTCCTACCAATCAGCTTCGATAAGGCTTCAAGCTCCTCCATCATATCGGTGAGATAGGGCGTGTTCCCTTATAAGATGGAGCATTGGAGGTAAAAGGGGAGGTTAAGTCACTCTCGCTCCGTTTGGTATATCCCTATCGACGGTGAGGAGCGCCAGCTTGCCGTCGTGCTCAGCTGCCAAGAGCATGCCGTTGGAGACCACGCCGAATATCTT
Source organism: uncultured Candidatus Bathyarchaeia archaeon (assembly GCA_964511325.1). Classification (GTDB taxonomy): domain Archaea; phylum Thermoproteota; class Bathyarchaeia; order TCS64; family B23; genus B23. Next base: position 8,640 of record CAZEET010000018.1, read on the forward strand.
CGCTGGCTTGAGGTTTTTGAGCACTATGATCCTCTTCCCCATTAGTTCCTTCGCCGTGTAATAGCCTACTAGACCCGTGACGATCTGTCGAACCTCATCTCCGAGGTCTACCCGCATTTTGTATAGACTCTTTGAACCCGGTATACGCTCCACCTCTACGACGGTTCCAACCCTCATGTCAAGTTTCTTGAACTCCTCCATCGTGATGATCCCGCTCATAGAGGCACCCCCAATATCTCCACTTAACTCCTATTTAGTTATCGCCTTAAGCTGGGCCCTATACATATCTACGATCTCCTTAACCCTCGTCGCATCCTCGGGGCCCTTATCCGTTCTCCATCGACCAGTGAATCTCGGGAATCTGATGGCTAGACCTGACCCCTCTCTAATTATGTTGAAGGCGCAGGTGTGTGTCGGGCTCAGTGTGATCTCATCGCCGATAATCTCTATGACTACTGCGGGTTCAAACCAGACATCGGCCTCCAGCAGCGCATCAACTCGTGGATGCTTATGCTCGATCCGATACTCCTTCAACCTCTCGGGGAGCTCCGCCAGATCCTTATCGGTGAAGCCCGATCCCACTTTACAGACTGTTCTGAACGTGTCAGCCTCGTGGTCATAGGCCGCTGCGAGGAGTGCCCCATAGGTTCCAGCTCTGCGTCCACGGCCATAGAAGGCTCCTACGATGACCAGATCCACAGGCTCTACCATCTTGCTCTGATAACTTCTCTTAAGCTTCACCCACAGCCACGATCTCGCCCCAGCCCTGTAAATGGATTTTTCACTTGTCGACTTTACGATGAGGCCCTCACATCCCTCAGCGATGGCTTCCTCGAAGAAGCGTTCCATCTCCCTTGGATCGGAGGTTCTCAGGGCTCTAACAACCTTGAAGCGATCGGTCTCCTCCACGATCTCCTCCAGCCGCTTCCTCCTCTCCAGATAGGGTTTAAGTGTCAGGTCCTCGCCGTCTACGTATAGGCAGTCGAAGAGATAGACGGCGATGGGATACTTCTCCATCATTTCCTCAATGCCATACTTACGTCTCCGATGCATCAACACCTGAAATGGCTGGAGCTCCCCTGTCTCGGGATCTATGGCTACGGCTTCGCCTTCGATGATGGCCTCCCCAGCTTTGACGTGTTTCTTAGCCATCTCCACCGCATCTGGATACATGTGGGTGATGTTCTCTAGGCGTCTGGAGAAGATCTGTATCCAGTCATCTCTCTTATGTATCTGGAAGCGCTCTCCATCGAGCTTATACTCCGCTGCGCACATCCCCTCCAGCTTATCGACGATCTCCTCCGGCGTTGAGAGCCTCTGGGCGAGCATCATCCTGATAGGCTTCCCGACGACGACTTTAACCCGTGAAATCGCGTCCAACCCCTTCTCAGCGAGGATTCTGGCGATGTATCCCAGATCGCTGGTGAGATTGTATGCCCTCTCCAGCTTCGGCCTACTTTCCGTCGAGCCCGTGTAAGCCAGAGCTAAGGCGTCTAGAATGGTCATATCCCCCACGCCGAGTCTAAGCGTTCCGACGACGGTTCTCGCGAGGTACCTCGCCTCTCTCGGCGAGGCGTTGGCCAGGAGCCCTATGAAACGCTCGATCTTTCTCCCAGCACTTCCCTTTCCAGACTCCTTAGCGATCTCGTCTAGGGTCTCATAGACTTCTTCGACGGTGAGGGGTTTATAGAAGAGGCTTCTAATCTTCTTCTCCGACAATGCTCTCTCGGCCACTCGGCCTATGTCGCCTTCCTCAGCCATCATTGCATCGACCTCGCTGCGCTCTAATCCCGTCGCTCTCGCTATGGCTTCGAGGGCCATCTTCTCCGCTATCCCTATCTCAGGCTCCCCCATCCAATCGGGATGTATCTTGCCCTGGGTGAGGTAGATGACCTTCTCCAACTCCTCCGGCTTTGCATCCTTGAATAACTCGGCGAGGATTGAGATCATCTCTAATCTCTTCGTAGTGGCCTCTAATCGTTCATAAGTCTCAGCTAACTCTGCGTAGAGCATCAAGTTGAAGTTGGATTCGACACCTATAAAGCTCACCTAAATCGAAAACCACGTCGACGAGGTTTCCTTCGCCGGAGTTGGAGAAAATTATGATAGGGATCCTAGGGAGGAAATATAATCTTAGGCTATTCCTTGAGATAGGAACCCTATAGACGCTCTTTTACTCCAAATCCATCAATTGGTGGGCATGCATCTAAAGTCTAGGGCTTATCTAAGGGTGGAGGCTCTATCCAGGGATTACATGATCCAATAAATCTTGGAGGCGTGGAAGAGAGGGGAAAACCCGATAGCCTTAAGGATCGAGGGGAGAAATTTGAGGGGGAGGTGTTAGATGCCCCATTTCTCTAGGGCATCCTATATAAAGGGCATCTACCTCATGCTTCTCCTCGTTCTCCTCTCCCTCATGGCTCAGCTCCCTCACATCGATGGCTCGGAGGGGCGTCTATTTGCCGAGGTTCCAAAGGTCGATCTCGTTGTGATGACGCCTATGTGGCCAACGTATTGTGGAGGGGCTGAGAGCTTCAACTTTGAGAACATCGCTCCCGGCGGCGTCGCCTCCGATGGCCATAGGCTTTATGTCTCCGACACCCTTAACGATAGGGTTATCATCTTCGATCTCCGATCCCTCAAACCCATAGGGGTGATAGGGCAGAGGGATCTCCACTCTAGGATTCCTGGATGCGGCCCCTATGATCTCAACTATCCTCTAGGAATCGACACCGATGGCAGATGGCTTTTCATCGCTGACAGGGGGAATTCACGTCTCGTCATCTATGACCTCAAAGTCATAGAGCCTATTCTGGTGATCCTTCCACCCCCCTATGATGGCCTATGCGACCTCGCCTGGGATGGCCGATGGCTTTATGCAACTGTCACCGGGGCGACGAATGCCATCGTTGTTTTCACAAATATAACGAAGATCCTTCAGGGCGACTTGAGGGGTATAGAGCCCGATGAACTCATCATCCTAGGGGAGTGGGGCTTCCCCGGGGGAGACCATAGAGAGCCGGCGGGCATCGATGTCGACGACGAGTATCTCTATGTCTCTGACAGATATAATAGGGAGGCCCTTATCTGGAGGAAGTCAAACATCGAGGAGGGGGCTCCACCGGACTATGTCCTAAAGCCATGCGGATATGATGTGGCCTCCAACGACCGATACATCTTCCTCGGCGATGATCAGTGGGGTAGAGTCCTCGTCTTCGATAAGGGGAAACTCCGGAGCGGGGCTGAGCCCGACTTTGTTATAGGGCGTGGAGGCATCAAGGATGAGTTCATCATCCAGGTTCCCAGTAGGCGGCTGTTGGCTGTGCCGAGGGGGCTCTATGCCACGGAGGATCTACTCCTCGTCGCCGACAAGAACTTCTATCTCCCCTCGATTCTCATCTACAACGTCACGGAGATGAGGAGCGGCCTGGAGGCCGAGGCCTTAATAGGGGTCTTCTGGCCGAGGAATCCGAAGTATGGTTTCGAGATAGTCGGCGACATGCTCTTCGTTGGAGGGCAGGAGTATATCGGCGTTTTCAACCATCTCCCAAATGAGAGTTACAGTTATCCAGATGGGTATCTAGGCGAAATCCTGGGCAGTGGCATGGGGGGAGTATCCGTCAGCAGTGATGGTAGATGCCTCTGCATCATAGAGAAGGGGGATGTATAGGCATCTATAATGAGATCCCCACGGAGCCCAGAGATCCAGACTTCGTCATCACCCATATAGGGCGATATGGCCCCATGCTCAGCGGTGCCGCCACTGATGTATGCTGCCGAGATGGCCATCTAGTCGCCTGTAACTCCTTCTGGGAGGAGAGTAAGGTACTGGTGTGGAAGACTATGCCCCTGAGGGATGGGCAGGAGCCAGATGTGGTTCTCACCATGGCTGGTGGAGAGCGGATCATGGAGCCCTACACGGTCTACATCTATGACAGCATCCTCTTCGTGGGAACCCACATAGGCTCCAAGGTTCTCATCTATAAGGACCTTATGAACCTCACCGACGATAGCGAGCCGGATCTCATAATCACCAAGATTCATGGAGCCATCCACGACATCTTTTACGACGGTCGATATCTCTTCATCTCCTCAGGTTCTGGGATCCACATCTACCACGGCCTACCCGAGGAGGATCGGGAGGCGGAGGAGCTCATCGCCGAGGTCGACCTCGGCGGAGTTCGCTACTCTCTCGACCCCTGGGGCCTATACTTCGACGGTGATTACCTCTGGGTTTTCACAGGCTGCTCCGAGCACTACTCCTTCATCCTACGCATACCGAGGAAGGGGATCGAGGCCCGCCTCCCTGAGCGCCTCATCAGGGAGGACTTTGAGAAGTATCTGGAAACCGGCGTAGTCCCGGAGTTTCTCAAACCCTTCGAGAGGTGGAGGAGCTCCATGAAGATGGGAGGTGTGATGGAGCAGCCGGTTGAGGAGATGCCCATGGAGGAGAAACCCGTGGAGGCCGCGGAGGTGATCATAAGAGGCGTAGCATGTGATCCCCCGGAGCCCTTTGAAGGGGAAGAGGTGGAGGTGTTGATCGATGTGGAGAACATCGGCGGTGATATACCCCTCCTCATCGTGGAGGTCGATGGCTCCGAAGTCGAAATAGGAGGATTGGAGGCTGGAGAGACCAGGACCGTGATGCTCCACATAAGGCCTGATATGGCTGGGGAGAACACCTACACGGTGAAGGTGAAGGATGAGAGAGGTCATACACTATCGATGAGGGAGTTCTCAATAACCGTTAAGCCTAGG
>CAZEET010000019.1:0-13334 GCA_964511325.1 uncultured Candidatus Bathyarchaeia archaeon
ATCTTTATCTCCCGTTACGATGTAGTCTGACTACCCTGAAACTGCGCATTCGAGAATTTTGATGTCGTCTCTATCTCTAAGTGGGGTTTCCTTGATCTTCTTTGGGGCGACTATCTCGGATATTTCCATCAATCTGAGGATGTAGCCTTCTATCTCCCTCTCGCCGATGCCGAGTCTCCTTAGAACCCCCTCCACTTCATCGAGTATCGGGAGAAATGTGATCAGCTTATAATCTCTCCGGATGGCGGCCTTTCCTCCCATTACCGTTGAATAGTAAGGCTGAGATGAGAATGTTTGTATCTAGAGTGGCCCGTTTCAAGTTCCTCGCCTAACCGACTTAATCGCCTTTAAAATATCCTCTCGAGTTATTCCCTTCTCCTCAGCAAATCTCTCGCCATAGGTGAAGAGCTCCTCCCAGCTTGGAAGAGAGATCCTCTTCAAAACAACGAGATCCCTAATCGCTGTGGCGACTAGGTAATCTCCCTCTCTAATCCCCAACCTATCCCGAATTGCCCTCGGAATAGTCACCTCCCCCTTCCTCGTCACCTTAACCAGAGACGGCCTTTCCATGAGCCAACCCGATAATGGTAGTACTTTCCTACTAATGAGGCTGATCAGAGCCCGATGAATATAACACCTTTTTAGTTCGAGTTTAAGAATTATTAAAGAGACATAAGAAGAGATGTGAAGGCGAATCTAGTTGTAAGTAGTTAAGATATAGAAAATTGGTATTGTTATTATACCTAGAAGTCCTCCGATTATGAAGGCAAATTGGATCCCGTAGAGATCCATTATTAATCCGGAGATCAAGGAGCCCGCTATCTGTCCTAGACTCATTCCTGTGTTTAGCACTCCCATCGTTGATCCTGCCCCCATCTTCTTTCCCTCCTCAGCCACGATGGCGGACATGGCGGGGAGGGAGAAGGCGCCTCCTAGGGATACGAGAAACCTAGCTGTTATTAAGTCGAGGGCTTCATGGGTATTGGCGAGATAGAAGTATCCGAGGGAGGCGAGGATAGTCCCGAGGATGACTAGGAGGACCCTATTATAGCGATCTGCCAAAACTCCGAAGGGGGTCTGTAAAAAGGAGTTGATGAAGATTCCCATTGCTAGGATGAGGCCGACGAGGGAGTAGGAGATTCCAAGATTCTGGACGGCGAAGACGGCGAGGAAACCCATTATGCTTCCTCTCCCCATCGCGTTTATCACACGGTATATTAAAGCTGCAAGCAGCCTTCTATTCGCAATGATCTTAGCTAGGGGTACACTTTTTCTTTCAAGGGTTGGAGACTTAATTGAAGAGGGTAAAAATAGTATTGTAAGTATTAGGCTTAAGGCGATGAGAGCGGTCATGGAGTAGAAGACCATGGAGAGAGAGAAGCGATCGAAGATGTATCCACCCAACAGTGGACCGGCGCCGAATCCGGTGAACATCGCGGTGTTCATCATCCCCATATATCGACCCTCTTCACCCTTAGGGGTGAGCTCGACGGCATACGCCATCGCAACGGGTATCACCATCGCTGAGCCCACTCCATGGATGAGTCTAATCAAAACTAGCTGCCAGGGCGAGGAGGCGTGAGGATAAAGAAGCGAGACCAGAGCATAAAAGCCCAATCCCAGACATATAATCCACTTCTTACTCCTCCTATCAGCCAATCGCCCCACAGGAGTCTGAAGAATGGCTCTTGTGATGGAGAAGGCGGAGTATATAAGGCCCAGCCAGAGACCTGTAGCTCCCAGCTCAATGGCATAATTTGGAATTATAGGCGAGACGACTCCAAGCCCAGTCATCGCGATGAAGACACAAAGAAGAAGCACCCATAGAGCCTTACCTTCTCTCACAGGCATTTCAAGGTATTTCTAATGGGAACTTTAAAAACGTGATGCAGATATCTTCATCCTCCTCTAAATAAAATACCCCACCTCGTTTTTCCTCCATGCATAGAATCATTTCTCTTCTAAAATCCATGCAAAAGAGGGAAGTTAATGTCGCTCTTCCACAGCCTTTACGGACTCTAGAAAGGCGTCGAGGCCTCTCTCTGCAAGCTCCTCCGTCAATACGAGTGGGGGGAGGAATCTGATGACGTTTCCATAGTGTCCCCTCAGCTCGACTAGGACGCCGTGTTTGAAGCTTTCAAGTCTTACCTCCCTCGCTAACTCGGGCCAAGGTTCCTTCATCTCTTTATCCTTGATGAATTCAACGCCGATCATCAGCCCTAGATCTCTGGCATCACCGATGTATTGGCTTTCCTCCTCCGCCTCTTTAAGTCTCCTAAGAATATGCTTCCCTAGTTCGGAGGCGTGTCTTGGCAGGTCATACTCCTTCATGAATCTGAGCGCCGCAGCTCCGGCCGCCATGGCAGTTACGTGACCCCGGAAGGTTCCTATATGGGCTCCAGGCTTCCAGACGTCGAGTTCAGATTTATACATGATCGCGGATAAGGGAAGACCTCCCCCTATCCCCTTAGAGATCGTCATTATATCTGGGGTTGTCCCTGAGTGTTCACATGACCACATCCTCCCTGTTCGGCCGAGACCAGCCTGGATTTCATCCGTTATCAGTATGATAGAGTGCTCCTCGGTTATCCGCCTGATCTCGCGGATGAAGTCTGGGGGTGGAACGATGGAGCCGCCCTCTCCCTGTATGGGTTCCACTATCACCGCTGCGGGGTCGACAACTCCGGAGTTGGGGTTTTCCAAGATATACTCGAGATAGGCGGCGCATCTAAGGCCGCATTCTGGGTGCTCAAGTCCAAAAGCGCATCGATAACAGTAGGCGTAGGGGACGAAGTGAACCTCTGGAACCAGGGGGAGATACTTCTCCTTGAACTTCTTGTCGGCCGTAAGGCTGAGGGCTACGCCCGTCATCCCATGATAGCTGCCCTCAAAGGCGATCAAGGCGAATCTGCCGGTGTTGATCTTCGCCAACTTCACGGAGGCTTCAACGGCATCCGAACCCGTGGGGCCGCCGAAGAGTACCTTACATGCATTCCTCAGGGATCCGGGTGCTACGGCGATCAACTCCTCGACAAGCTCCGACCTCGGGAATGTGGGGAAGTCTAGGGAGTGGGTCAGCTTCTCCACCTGCCTCTTAACGGCCTCGACCACATAGGGGTTGCAGTGGCCGACGTTGAGGACGCCAGCACCTCCGAAGAAGTCTATGAAGATATTTCCATCTACATCTTTGATGGTTGCACCTCTCCCCTCCTCGAAGGCGACGGGCGCCCCCCTCGGATAGGAGACCGCTCCACCCTCCCATTTAATCTGCTTATCAAGGAGTCTTCTGGATTTCGGACCTGGAGGCCCAGCCACGATCTTTGGGGCATCGGTGAAGCTGAAGGCTGAGAGATCTCGCCTAACCATTAATAGAGTTTAGAAATCTCTTTCTATATTTAACAATTTGGCATCATCATTCCACCTCATTTTTAATTCGTGATGATCTAATCTGGATTCATTAAGTCCAAGAATCTCTTCAAAATGAGAATTCACCATCAAAGTTTTAATAGAGAAGTGTTTAATGTGGCGCCGGTGAAGGTTATGACCCTCAAAACCCTTGAGGGAGTATATCCACCCCATATCACCCCCTTTGATATGAGGGGGGAGATAGATGGGGAGGCTCTTAGAGAGCTTATAGAGTTCTGGCTCGATGCTGGGCTTCATGGCCTAGTGACCTGTGCAAGCAATGGGGAAGGCCCCTATCTAACCCTGGAGGAGCGTAGAGAGGTCATCAGCATCGTTCTCGACTCAGTCGACGATAGACCGGTTATAGCGGGGGTAGCCGCCCCTGGAACTAGGGAGGTGATGGAGCAGATTAGGGACGCGGTGGATTTGGGGGTGGACGCTATACTATTAACACCCCCCTTCTACTATACCCCAAATAGCCGTGAACTATTGAGGCATTATCAGCTCATCCTCGGAAAATTCGATGTGCCAACGTTGTTGTATAATGTTCCAAAATTCGTTGGATACAATATAGACATCGAGATCATCGTGAAGATCGTGGAGGAGTTCGATCATGTGATTGGCATCAAGGACTCCAGCGGACTATTCTGGAGGATCTCAGAGCTCACCCGCCTAGTCGGTGACAAGATATCCGTTTTAGCTGGCACTGGAGACCTCCTACTCCCCACGCTGTTGATGGGGGGAAAGGGTGGAATAGTCGGCGTGGCCATCATAGCTCCGGAGATGTGTGTCCAACTCTTCAACGCCTTTAAGAGAGGTGATCTCATCACTGCTAAGGAGCTCCAGTTGAAACTCACGAGGATAAATGAGATCATCATAAAGAGATATAATCAACTCAGTGCGGTTAAAGAGGCATTAAGACTCCTAGGTAAACCCGGTGGATACCCCAGGCCGCCTTCTCTCCCATTAGAAGAAGCTGAGAGACGGGAGATTCAAGGAGTGTTAAGAGAGGTCGGATTATGCCGATAGCATACATGCTCCTCCCTTCCTCATGGGCGTGGAGGGGAGGCTTAGGAAGGAAGTGAAATCCTTGGGGTTTAGGGCTGTGAGGTTAGTTACCCATTCTCCATCCAGAGGCCTAGAGCTGTTCCCCCTCTTACTATATATCGAGCCTCATTGAGGTGGAGGATTAATGGAGTTCATATATAGGAGTTGAGAGGTAGTATGCCGATTTGAAGAACTGGAGCTTCGACTACACCGTTCTTATGCTATGCTGGTTTGGATGGGTCTCCATCTATCTCTGCCGTTCAATTCTACCGCCGCTGCTTCCGATTCTAGTGGAGGAGATGGGGATCACACATACACAGGCCGGACTTTTTGGAGCCGCCTATCTCATCGGCTATGTTCTCATTAAGATTCCAGCCGGCCTTATGGCTAGGAGATTCGGCATAAAGCGGGTTCTCATCGCCGGCATGGGGGGCTATGGCCTGGCGACGCTATTAAACTTCTATGCCCAGAGCTTCCTACATCTCCTCATCCTCAGGTTTCTACTAGGACTCTTCCAAGGGATACACCTACCGCTGGCGAATACGCTGCTCTCTAGGCGATTCGGGAAGATGCAAAGGAGAGTTATAGGATTTCATGAATCTGGTCCGAACCTCGGCCATGCGGTGGCTCTACCTCTGAGCATCGCCATCGCCTCCAGCCTAGGCTGGAGGTGGGCCTTCATGCTCCTCTCGCTGCCAGCCTTCCTCCTCGCCATCGCCACAAGCCTTCTATTGAGAGATGAAGAGACATTGGAGGGAGACGAGACCTCGGGAAATCTAAGAGAGCTTATGGGATTTCCGAGGCTTCTAGCATCCATGGCTCTGGCACATTCGGTCTATAATATCTGCCTTAGAACCCTATTCAACTTCGCCCCCATCTACCTCGTCGAGTTTAGGGATGTCACCCTGGCGGCGGCCGGATTCATATCGATGATCCTGCCCGCAGCGGGATTCTTCTCAAAGATATCCAGCGGCTACATCGCGGAGGAGATCGGCAGTCGGAACGCCATCTGCCTCGCCTCAACCCTGACAGGCCTCCTAATCCTCGCTCTGACGTGGCTCCCCGATTCGAGATCACTTTGGCTCATTTTCTTACTCATCGGCTTGACGATCTACTCGTTCTCCCCGACGATCTACGCCTCTATCACCTCAGGGCTTCCACTAGAGCTGAGACCCCTAGGATTAGGGGTTGTCACCATGATCGGGAACCTGGTTGGAGCCCTCTCTACCACCCTCGTCGGCCTTCTAATCGACCTAAGAGGCTATAATATGGCTCTCACAACCGTAGCCGTCACCACGCTTCTAGTTACGGCGGCCATATACCCAATGACAAGTAGACTCTCTTGAGAGGATGTTTTAAAGAAGATAACCCATAGATTGGGGGATGAAGCTGGAGGGTGGTTTAGCGGGTAAAACTCTCAGGATAGATCTAACCCATGGGAAGATCACCATCGAGGACTCAAGGCATTATGTCGAATTTCTGGGTGGTAGAGGAGTGGGCTCCAAGATCCTCTTCGACGAGCTCGATGTAGGTGTAAAACCCTATGACCCTGAGAACTTATTGATCTTCTCCCCCGGCCTCTTCGTGGGGACAGGCGTCCCCCAAGCCACCAGAACTAACATTAGCTCCAAAAATCCAAACACGGGAGGTATAGCCTACTCAAATGTCGGCGGAGGGTTTGGAGGTCATCTAAAGCGGGCGGGCTTCGATAATATCATTCTATATGGGAGAGCCGAGAAGCCTATCTACCTCTCCATAGTCGACGGCGACGTGGAGCTCAGAGACGCCTCGGAGCTATGGGGGCTGGGCATCTACCAGGTGGAGGAGAGACTGAGAGAGGAGATAGACCCGGAGATCAGCGTAGCCTCCATAGGGCCTGCAGGTGAAACCCTCATCTTCGCCTCCGCCATCATCGTCGATACGGGTCACGCAGCCGGTGGATGCGCCCTCGCGTCGGTGATGGGGTCGAAGAGACTTAAAGCCATAGCAACCCTCGGCATGGGAGAGGTGGAAGTGACAGACCCCGAGGCCCTGGAGGAGCTATCCAAGGAGATTAGGGGAAAGCTGCTAGAGACGGAACATGCCAAGCTGCAGATGACCGTAGGCTCCTATGGGCGTGTCATCCCAAACTTCCAGAGACGTGGGATCCTCCCAGTGAGGAACTATCAAGATGATCAATGGGTAGATGAGAAGCTGGAGAGGATACTCGATATAGGACAATATAGGGTGATGATGATACCCTGCGACTCCTCCTGCTGTGAGCCTTGTATAAATCGCCTCGAAATCCGAGAGGGACAATATGCTGGAACCCTCTGCGTCGGCCTACACGCCAACTCTGGCTATGGCTTTGGCCCAAGATTCGATATCGACGATCCAGAGATCATCATCAAGGCCACAGCTATCTGCAACGACCTGGGCATAGACATCGATAATGCGTCGACAATCCTCTCATGGGCCTTCGAACTCTATGAGAAGGGCGTAATCGATGAGAGGCAAACCGGTATGCCGCTTAGGTGGGGTGACGGAGAGGCGCTTCTAAAGATGCTGGAGGACTTGGCCTATCGTAGGGGCTTTGGAGCCGTATTAGCTGAGGGTTTCAGAGCGGCGGCTCAGAGGATTGGTGGAGGAGCTGAGTATTATGCGATGGAGGTGAAGGGGCAGGGCATCATCGATAGTGTGAGAACCTCCATCGCCTGGGGCTTCGGCCACATGGTCTCAACTAGGGGCGCCAGACATCTCGATGGATCACCGACAACGGAGGCGAGAGACCTCTCCCCCGAGGAGGCCAATAGGCTCTTCGGAGTGCCCACAGCGGCGTATCAGACGGCCTATGAGGGAAAGGCCAGACTTGTCTTCTGGTTCGAGAATTACAAGGCCTTGACCGACGCCCTAGGCATCTGCTACTTCTCCACCTATTGGGGGAGCACCGAGAAGCTGGGCCCCGAGGACTATGCCAAGCTCTTCAAGGCCGTGACGGGTGTGGAGCTCTCGGTCCAGGAGCTCCTAAGGATTGGGTGGAGGATACATGAGGTGGAGAAGGCCTTCAACACCCTCCATGCGAGGTTCACTAGGAAGGATGACCTACCGCCGATGAGGGTGTTCATCGAACCTGTGAAAACGGGTATCTGGAGGGGTTTCAAGCTCAGCTGGGAGAGATACAACGAGATGCTAACCGAGTATTATCGGCTTCACGGCTGGGATCCCGAGACCGGATGGCAGAGGAGAGAACCCCTTGAGAAGCTCGGCCTTGGAGATGTAGCCGAGAAATTGGAGCGTTATGGATGCCTACTCGACTAAGGGGAGAGGCTTATACCCGGGAGTTGACCCGATGAGATTCTTCAACCAATCTGAGGAGAGGAGCTCCCTCAGGCGCTGCACCCCCCGTCGCTCCAGTCTTTCTCTTAGGGCGATATACTCATAGCGCTCCCAGGTGACGTGGGTTGCCTCCAAGCCGTAGACCTCGGCTGAATGTCTGAGGGTGAGGCAGACATCGGCTCTACCTGAGGCGACGGCTCTCGCCGTCTCGCTGTGGGTGTAGGTGATCAAATCGTATCCTCTAACCCTCCTCGAGGGATCTCCACATAGAGGTCCCAGGAGATGATCCAGATAGACCCGTGTTCCCGACCCCCTATTTCTATTGATGAGCCTCAGCTCACCCTCTATCAGCCCCTTTAAGGTCTCCTCTAAGGTGAGGGGTTCGAGGCCTGGTCTGTAGGCGAAGACGAGCTCCCTCATGTAGCCTCCAATCACCTCAACCTGGTCTGTGAGCCAGTAGGCTTCGAGGAAGCTCCGATTATACTCCCCTGTCTCTGGGTCGTAGAGATGGGAGGCGGCGACATCGCATTCCCCAAGGCTGAGGGAGGCCAGGGCTAACCCTGAGCCGATACAGGCATCCTCGACGTCGAGTCCCTCGGACCTCAGGCGGTCGAGGATGACGGTGAGGAAGATGTCATGGCTGTGGGCCAGCGTCAGGTCTGGAGCCTTAACCTCTCCAGCGGTCATCATCCTATAGGCATCTAGGATCCTCCGCTCAGCCTCGAGGTAGCGTTGTAGTAGCCTTTTGCCCTCCTCCGTCAATCTCATTCCACCCCTCTCCGCTCCTCCCCTGCGTGCGATGACCAATTTGAAGCCCGCCAACCGTTCAGCCTTTGATATGCGCTCCCAGGCCCTGGAGTAGGGGACTCCCAGCAGCCTACAGGCCTTTAGGAGGGAGCCCCACTCTTCAATAAGCCTCATTATAGAGGCCAGCTCCCAATCGATGAGGGGTCTACCATCCAGCTCTAGGATGAGTTGAACCCTCTCCCTCAGATCCCTCGAGGATTCGCTCATCGATGGATAGTTAGCTTGAGGATTTTTATGTTGATCAGAGGTTTTAAATTCGTTATCCGTTATTTGATAACGGTGAACGGGGATACGTAGAGGCCTGCTGATACCCCTGGCGATGCTCGTGATCTCCTTGGGAGCTATAGGATGGCATATGATGCGGGGGCCATCGGGTGAGCTGGTCGTCTACCATGCGGGGAGCATGACGGATGTCGTCGAGAGCTTCGCCTTTATACTGGAGCGGGAGGGGATTAGGGTTTTAAATGAACCTAGTGGGAGTATCGACGCCATTCGGAAGGTTGTGGATCTAGGGAAGAGGGGGGATCTCGTCATCAGCGCCGACTACAGACTAATACCGGCGCTGATGTTTGGAGAGCACGCTGATTGGTGCCTGAAGTATGTATCGAACGAGATGGTTATCGCTTATACGTCGAAGAGCCGATACGCTGAGGAGATCAACCAGGAGAACTGGCTTGAGATACTACTACGAGACGATGTTAGAATTGGTTTCTCGGATCCGAATAAGGATCCCTGTGGATATAGGGCCGTAATGGTTCTAGCCTTGGCCTCCCTCTACTATGATGACGATGAACCATTGAAGATGTTGATGGAACATTCAGAAGTCACATATAGCATAAACGGGAGCGGGGTATACGTCGACTGCACGAAGTTAAGGCCGGATTTGGTTAAGGTGTTCATCAGGAGTAAGGAGGTGGATCTCGTAGCCATCGTTGAGACCGGTATGCTCGACTACGTTTTCGAGTATAGGAACGTCGCCGTCTCCCGAGGTCTCTCCTATGTGGAGCTACCAGATGAGCTGAACCTTGCAAATCCGGGGCTGAGGGACTGGTATGCCAAGGTCTCGCTGAAACTCATGGCCACGGGTGGGGAGACTAGAACCCTGAAGGCTTCACCCATCGTCTATGGGTTGACTGTGCCCTCAGATGCCCCACATGAGGATGCTGCTAAGAAATTCATTAAACTCCTCCTAAGCGATGAGGGAAGAGGTATCCTGGAGGATAAGGGCTTCAGACCTATAAGACCCGAGGTTGTCGGCGAAGCGCCGAAATGGCTTATGGAGATCCTAAAGGGGGTTAGCTGATGACCGTTGAGCCTGGTTCCCCCCTTGCCGGTGCAAGGTGGTTTCTCCTCTACCTATCAGGGCTGGCGAGCATCCTGATAGCCGTCCTCGTGATCCCGCTGCTCTTTCTCATCTCCATAGGGGGAGAGTGGCTACCTCAGACAGCTGCGGATCCCATAGCCCTATCGGCTGTTGTCCTCTCCATCGGGGCTGGAGCCGCCTCGGCTTCGTTTTCAACGCTCTTCGGCGTCCCCCTCGCCTATGTGTTGAGCCGGATCGATTTCAGGGGCAAAAGCCTGATCCAAAGTCTCCTCGATTTCCCCCTCGTTCTCCCCCATACGGTTGCAGGTATCGCTGTGCTACTTGCCTTCAACAGCAGGGCTCCCCTCGGTCAACTGCTCTCATTCATCGGTCTCAGAGTGGAGGACAGTCTCTACGGCGTGATTCTCGCCATGATCTTCGTCTCCTCACCCTTCGCTGTGAACTTCGCTAAGCGGGGTTTCGACTCCATCGACCTGGAGTTGGAGAAGGTGGCGAGGAGCATGGGAGCTTCAGCCCTAAGGGTCTTCCTCACAATATCTCTACCCTTAGCCTGGAGAAGTATTCTCACGGGATGGTTGATGAGCCTCGCCAGAGCCATAAGCGAGGTGGGAGCCGTAATGGTGGTGGCCTATCATCCAACCGTCGCGGGAGTCCTCGTCTATGAATTGTTCCTAACTAGGGGATTGAAAGCCGCTGCGGGTCTATCGGTTCTGCTGCTCCTAGCCAGCCTAATGATCCTCGCGGGTATGAGGGCCATGGAGGAGAGGAGATGATAAGGGTTGAAGGACTGCAGGTGAGGGCTGGAGAATTCAGGCTGCGGGTTAAGGAGCTCGACATCGAGAAGGGCGAGTATCTAACCCTCATGGGGCCTAGCGGAGCGGGTAAAACCATTCTCCTCGAGACCCTCATAGGCTTTCGGAGAATAGAGACTGGGAGAATCTACGTCGATGGGAGAGATATAACCAAATTTCCACCGGAGAGGAGGGGATTCGCCTACGTCCCACAGAGCATAGCCCTATGGCCCCACATGACCGTCTATGAGAACATCGCCTACGGCCTCAGGCTCAGAGGGGTTCAGGGATCGCGGCTTTATGAAAGGGTCTTAGAGATCGCGGATCGTATAGGCATCGGGAAGCTCCTCAACAGGATGCCGGAGACCCTGAGCGGAGGGGAGAAACAGCGAGTCGCCCTGGCGAGAGCCCTCATCATAGAGCCTCAGGCCCTCCTCCTCGACGAGCCTCTTAGCAGCCTAGATGAGGCTTCGAGGGACTCGGTGAAGGAGCTGATTAAAGGGCTCCATCAAGAACTAGGCTTCACGGCCATCCACGTCACCCACGATCCCGTTGAGGCCGCTGAGCTTGGAAGACGGATGGCGGTGATGTACGACGGCGAGATCATTCAGGTTGGGAGACCCATGGAGGTCTTCAGAGACCCAAAGACGATGGAGGTGGCCTGGCTGGGTGGTAGACCTAACATCCTAGAGGGCGTAGTAAGGGGCTGCGATAAGGGGGTGCTCCTCATCGACGTCGGAGGCGTGGAGTTGAGGGCAGCCTACCCCAGGTCGCTCTCCCCTGGGAGTAGGGTGCTCCTCCTCCTCGGCCGTGAGGACATCGTCCTATCACGCTCCCAACTCAGGAGCAGCATGAGGACTCAGTTACGCTGCCGCGTTATGGAGGTTGAGGAACTCGGCCCTCTCATAGAGCTGAATCTTATGAGTGGGGATGTAAGGCTTAGGGCGTTGATAACGAGGGGCTCTTACGAGGAATTAAATCCCAGGCCTGGAGACGATGTCTACGCCTGTTTTAAGGCGACGGCTGTGAGGGTTATATCCTCCACCTAACCCTTTATAAGGCCCCTCAGGGAATCCACTCCAAATATCGAGGGCTTAGGTTGAGGAGAATAGATCGGCTATATTGTGCTGCGTCAATTATGTTAATTATAATCCTATCTATCCACATCTTCTCCATGGCCGAGCCGCCCACCCTCGGCATCACTAGAAATCTCTTCCAGGTGGCCGTGAGCTTCGTGGAGGAGCTTGGCTACGTCGGCATCTTCATCTCCATGACCCTCGAGAGCGCCTTGATTCCGATACCAAGTGAGATAGTTGTCCCCCTCGCTGGATATCTCAGCTATGAAGGATCCCTCAACTTCTGGATCGTCGTTCTCATAGCCACCGTTGCAAACCTCCTCGGCTCCCTAATCCTCTACCTCCTTGGATCCCGCTATGGCAGAGGCCTCCTGAAGCGCTATGGATGGTTGCTCCACGTGAGGGAGAAGGACCTAGAGAGGGCTGAGAGATGGCTCGCCAGATACGGAGCTGTCTTCATCTTCCTCGGAAGAATGACGCCAGCTCTTAGAACGGTCATCTCGCTCCCAGCGGGTGTAGGCCAGATGGATATCATAGCCTTCTCGATTCTGACGCTCCTCGGCTCCTTCCCCTGGAATCTCGCCCTCGCCTACACAGGCGTCGTGATGGGTCAGAATTGGATCATCATCGAGGAGCTCCTCAGAAAGATAGATCTGATCGTTATTATAGCAATAATTCTTCTATTAATCTACCTCACATGGATTAGAACAATGAGTGAGTTTGGATAAGCTGATTTATACTCTTACAGTATTTTAGAGATAGGTGTATAAACATGATATATCAGTGAATTCATAACCAATTAAAGAGGCAGAGATATTAAAAAAGGAGGCTGTCAGCCCTCCTTCTTCAGGATTCTGCCGGGCCTCACTCCCCTGTGCTTACCTCTCTCCACGACGATCTCGCCGTTTACGATGACGTATTCTATCCCTTCAGGATACCTACGGGGCTCCAGGAGATCTCCTGCCACCTTAAGCTTCTCCAGATCAAAGAGTACTATGTCAGCATAGTAGCCCTCCTTCAATAGGCCTCGATGCTTGATACCATAGACCTCAGCGGGCAGCGAGGTGCACTTCCTGATGGCCTCCTCCAGGGTGAGGAGCTTCTGCTCCCTTACATATCGGCTGATGAAGGAGGGATAGGCGGCATAGTTATTTATTCCAGGCATCTGATAGGGCGGTGACTTCATCTGGTACTTCTCGTCGAAGACGGCGACGTCAACGCCCACCATGGAGGCTGGATGCTTGAAGAAGAGCTTCACATACTCCTCTGATATGCGGTAATCCCTTGTCGCTCCCCTTGCATCGGGATCCTCCGCTATCAAGTCGAAGAGAGTCTCCAAGGGATCCTTACCCCTCAGCTTTGCAATCTCGTCGAGCGTCTTACTGTTATACTCCTCCTGTTTATGCTTCACGATTAGTATGTTCTCAGCCCACCTGGGATTGGTGTTCGGATTTATATGCACCCTTATGAACCACTTGCCGGCTGCGAGCGCCTCCTTGACATCTCTCCTGAAGTCCTCAACCCTCAGCCACTTCGCCAGGGCCTCCCTGGAGCCGAGGAGCCTAAGCC
>CAZEET010000020.1:0-1466 GCA_964511325.1 uncultured Candidatus Bathyarchaeia archaeon
GTTACCGACAGGAGGGGTTGTTCATGAGGGGTCTTATTGAGTCTTGGTTTTATAGGCTTCCTGAGGATGAGAAGGATCTTCCGATAGTTGAGGTAGATGGTGTTATTTTAACGCCTAGGCAGGTGTATGAGGAGGTCATTAGGGGTACGGAACTTGGTGAAAAAGCACAGAAGGTTATAGAGAGGCTTAGGTCTCCTATGACACTTAGCTATGAGGATACGGAAATGCTTCGTAAGGTTGCTTTGGAGAGGGCGAAGAAAAAGTTGGCGTCTTTGCCACCTGGTGTTAAGATAGGAACGTTAAGCGGGGATGTTCTGACGCCTGAGGAGTTCTTGCAAAGGGCACGTGATTACATTATTGACTATGAGGTGAAGAAGATTTTGTCGCTGGTGAGGTGGTAGTATGCGGGTGATGTTCCTTGAGACAGAGACGCCTGAGGAGCTTCAGTATGGTTCGTGTTTAGCTAAGAAAAGGGAGTATGGTATTCATGTTAGGGATCCGTATCCTGAGACTGCTGTGAGTGCTATCGGGCAGTATAACCCTGATGTTATTTGGTGGATAGGGCATGGTTCTCCTGAGGTTACTACTTTGAGGGACAAGCGTGTTTTTATATCCACTAGCACTTCAGAGGATGTTATAAAAAGGTTGTTTGGCGGTAGGGTAGTTGTTGCTGTTTCGTGTTATACTGCTCGTGAGCTCGGCCCTTACGTGGCTAAATATGCTTTCGCTTATTTCGGTGCTAGGGATGCTTATTATTTCATAATTACTCCTGCTGGCCCGTGTCCTCAGACAACCGTTTCTGGTGTTAGGTACGAAGTTCTTTACAATGCTTCGGTCTGTGCTTTCGAGCCTACTTTGGTCTTAGTTGATGCTTTGCATGGGGGTTATCATCCTGTTGATGCCTACAAAGTTTGTAGGGAGAAGTTTGAGGAATATATGCGGTATTTCAACAGTTTAACTCCTGTAAGCGATGATGAAAAGTCTTTAAAGAATTTGGCGTTGTATATTTTGCACATAGATTATAACATTTGGGTTATGATCCAGGGTCAGGGACGTCCTCAGGTTCGCTTGGTTGAACCGCTTACTGTGCTTCCTGCTGTGTTTAGTTTCGGAATGATGCTTTCTGCATTTGCTTATCCGAAAACTGAAAAAGGAGGATAGTTTATATTACTATAGTGGGTGATGCCTATGCTGTTTGAGTATGGTCGCAGGGTGGAAGGTCTACGGGCAAGTGTTTTGGAGGAGGCAAGCATTCCAGGGGTTATCTATGAGCTCAATGTTAAAGGAGAGCTCAGGGATGAAAGTAAGCTCACTACTGAGAACGTTAAAAGGTTAGAAAGCGAGCTCAAAAATAGGTTTGATGCCAAGCTTGTTTATTTGGGAGTAGATAGGGATAAACTTATAATGCAGGTAGAGGGTTCTCCTTTCACTTGGTCAGCGTTTCTCGGTGCGTTGCCGACATTACT
>CAZEET010000020.1:1566-13161 GCA_964511325.1 uncultured Candidatus Bathyarchaeia archaeon
TAGAGGGTTCTCCTTTCACTTGGTCAGCGTTTCTCGGTGCGTTGCCGACATTACTCCAAATAATAGGATTCGTGTTGCTTGGTGTTTCGGTAGTTGCTATAATTAGGTCTATGCCTTTGTGGCAGTTGATACTGTTTATGATAGCTTTGATGTTGGTGTTGGGTGTTGGGGAGAAGTTTGTAGGGTTGGCTAAGGAGATCGTTGGTGAGAAGGGTGGCGAGTGATGCTGGAGGCTCAGACTCTTGGTGGTCTCAAGATTCATAATTATTCAGTAAGGACGGAGTTTGTTGATGATCATCCGAAAGTTGTTGTTAGTGGTAGTGTTATTTGGGAGGGTGTAGCTCCGCCTATTTCATGCAAGATTTGGGCACGTTTGTATTATGGTGATCATGAGCTTAACAGGTGGGAAGCATACTATAATCCTGTTCATCCAGGGCCGTATTACTTTACGTTGGTAGCTTATGATCTTCCAGAGGGTGTTACGTTAAGGCTTGTGGTAGGTTATTCATATTTAGTGTGGGAGAGAGTTACGGATGAGACTACTTTTGAGCTTGAGTACTTTTCTCCGAGCATAGCTGATGTTCAGTTGGATGTTGTGTCGGAGTATACGGGTGTCTTGAGGTTTGTGTGTAGGTCTAAGTATCCTCCTCATGAGGATAAGAGTGTTTCTATAGATTTGTGGCGTGAGGCTCCTCGTGAGCATGTTACTTCTATTGCTTTTACTTGGCAGAAGGATAAAGCTGAGGCTGTTGTTGAAGTAAAGTGTGCTAAGGAGCCGATATCAGGTTATACTTATTTACCAGAGGGTCTTTATACGGCTTGGTTAGTTTATAACAATAATTATTATTCAGAGAAGAGCTTTGCTGTGAGCTATAAGGTTCCTCCAAGCATTTGGGATAGGATTCTTGGTGTTATTCGTAATCCTTATCTTTGGTTGGCTGTTGGTATCCTTTTAGTAGGTGTGGGTATTTATTATAGGCGTGTGCGTGGGAGGCGGTCATCATGATAACTGAGTTGTTACCTTTGTTGGATGGATGGGCTTACGTGGGTCAGGACGTTGATATAAGGCTTAGGGAGAAAGGGTGGCAGTATATTCCTGCTTACCAAGAGAGGGTGCTCTTCGAGGCGGACAAGCCAGGTTGGTTATTCGGGGTAGCTATTGATTTCAAAGGTTCTAAGTATGCTACTGTATACATTGAGTACTATGATGCTTATCGTGGCTGGGCTAGTGTTACGCTGTCTCCTTACGGTATGCACTCTGGAGGTCTTGGTTACGTGAGGACTTCGGGTCTTGCTTTGGCTATGTATGACGAAGACAATGATCATTACTGTGTGGCTTTTATGCCACCAATTCCTTTCCCTGTGAAGGCTTCGCCTGAGAGGAAGGCTCGTGTGAGGTTTCAGGCGTCGGACAAGGATGCTACTATTTACGGTGTTGAGGTTGCGATGGTAGTCATATTTGATGAAGAGGCTTTCTTAAAGAGTTTAAGAAGGGTTTATGGCCTTGATGAAATAAAGCGTGATTTGGATATAATATCAATGAGGTGATGTTCAATGTCAAGGAGTGATGTCCTTAAGTTGTTGGTGGCAATTCCAATAGTGTTTTTCATATTTTACTTTCTGATAGATGTAGGCCTTTCGATGTTTAAGAGGCTTGATACGTTTTTGGGGGTGATTCCTAGTGGAAAGGAGTGATCTCTTAGTCCTTTTGGTGGGTGTTCCTTTAGTTATACTTTTAGTCCTTTTAGTGTATGATTACATAAAGAGGAAGTCTGAGACTCACCATATTGAGGTAGTTAGGGATGAGCGTGGGAGAATTGTGGAGATTATTGAGAGGTGGTATTGATCCTTATTATCTCCTTTTAGCTGAGGAGATGCGTGTCCTCATTTCAGATGTTAAGTTGGGCAAGGTTGAGGTAGAGAAAAAGAGGACTAGGTTTGTTAGCGTCGTTAATGGGCGTGTTAAGGGTTCGTACGTCCTTCTCCGTGTTGAGGGTGCTGGTGAGCTCGATAGTCTTACGGTTATATGCGATTCTGAGTTTGGGGTAAATATTAATATAGATGGTGATCTTAGGGCGTATTCTTGGTCTGATCTCCAGACGATCTCTGAGGACGTTGAGGACTTGGCGGTCTTTCAGAACGATCTTGGGTATGTCCTCGTCCTTAAGAATTTGTCGTTTGTCTCGTTCTTCGAGTTTAGGGTTGTCGGGGACTGTACTATTGTGAGGGCTTTTGGCAAGTATGAGGTTTATGAGTAACCTTTTTATATTGCGTTTTTCATATTTATGATGTAGGTGGTTGTAATGAGGCTGTTATATGTTTCAGATTTCCCAATTTTGAATACGGGTTATGCAAAGGTCTCTCGTGAGCTTATATATAGGCTTGTGGTTGATGGCTATGAGTTATATTACCTTCCTATAGCGGGTCTTGAGGGAGGGGCTTTTTCACGTGATGTCTTCGGTGCGGAGGTCTTGCCTACTATATCTTCTACTGAGGACATTGCTTATTGGTTCTTTAAGAGGGACTGTGATGTTGCGTTGATCCTCAAGGATCCTTACGTGTTCACGGGGATTGAGAAGTTGCCTGTCTTCCATGTCTTCTATTCACCTGTTGCTGAAGAACCGCTCTCGGCTCAGTATAAGTCCATAACCCAGACGGCGATGTACTTGTGGATTCCCTCTAGGTGGGGTATTCGTGTTGCTGTCGCTAGTGGTGTGCATCCAGACAGGATTGTGTATGTTCCACATGGTGTTTCTAAGGTGTATAGGCGTTATGACGATTCTGATGTTGAGAAGTTTAAGGAGCAGTTTGGTTTTACGGGTTTTGATGTGGTCGTGGGGATTGTTGCAGTGAACAGGAGGAGGAAGTTCCTACCCAATCAGATTGAGGGTGTTAAAATTTTTATTGAGAACAATCCTGATCTCAAGGTTGGTCTTTATCTGCATACGAGTCCTCAGGCAGATAACTATACTCTGCACGGTGGCTGGGACTTGAACGCTGTCCTTGAGGTATTTGGTTTACTCGATATTACGAGGTTTCCAGATCCTTATCTTTATAGGGTAGGCTTTTCTGAGAGAAAGATGGCCGAGCTGTACAATGCTATTGACGTTCTTGTTAATGCGACTACGGAGGGCTATGGTCTTCCTATAATTGAGTCTCAGGCGTGTGGTACTCCCGTTGTTACTGTTGAGCACGGTAATGGCCCTGAGATAAACTTTTATAAGCTTAGTGCGAGGGTCGCTAGTTTCAGCTACACTTTTGTCGGAACTAAGCTTGCAGTTCCAGATCCATATTCTATTGCTGATTGTATTGAGAAAGCTTTGAAAGTCCCTGAAGGAGTGAGGTTAAATATTGCTGAGCGTGTTAGGAGGGAGTTCGATTGGGATGTTGTTTATAAGCATTATGTTAAGAGGGAGCTTGATAGGCTTGAGGCTGAGTTAGATCCTAAGAAGATCTTGGAGGTGGTTTGATGAGGGTTGCTATGGTCTCTCCGTACCTTGATAGGTGTGGTGTTGCGAGGTACTCAGGCATGTTGGTAAAGGCTCTTTCGAAGTACGTGGATGTCTATGCGATAAGACATCACAGGTTTGGTGAACTTTATAATTCGTATTTGTCATGGCTTCTCAAGAGGGTAAAAAGGGTCTCTCCAGACGTTGTTCACATACAGCACGAGTATGGTATATTCAGGCCTTTTGAGAGGTTTGTTAAGTTTTTGAGGATGCTTGATGTCCCTACCGTTGTTACTATGCATACTGTCGGTGTGCCTTCTGTGGACTCTGCGTATGACTCTATTGATAGTGTGAAGGCTGTCGTTGTTCTCAATGAAGCTTTGGCGAGTATTCTATCTAGGTTCTGTAGCAAGGTCAGGGTTATACCGTTCTTTGTTCCTGATGTTCCTCTTATATCTAAGGAAGAGGCTAGAAACATGTTAAACATACCTCAGGATGCCTTCGTTGTTTCTACTTTGGGGTTCATTGACTACAGGAAGGGGACGGATATTTTCCTAGATGTTGTTTCAAAGCTGGAGGGTGTATATCCTATTATTGTCGGTGGTTGGCATACGGACTTTTCTACTGATTACGTCAAGAATGTCTTGAAGCGTGCTGGGGAGCTTGGTGTCCGTGTAACGGGCTGGGTCAGTGATGACTTGTTTTACGCTTATGTGTCTGCTTCTGATGTTGTAGTTCTTCCTATAAGGGCTATTACGGAGTCGTTTACTGTCCATGTGGCTCTTGCTTACAGGAAGTTGGTCGTTGTTGCTGATGCTGATCCTTTGAGGGATAAGCCTGTTGTGAGGTGTGGGTCTGCTGGTGAAATGGTTGAGGCTATAAGGCGTGCTGACGAGTTATATAAAAAGCTCCGTGAAGACATTGATAGGTATGTTGCGGAGAGGTCTTTGGACAGAATTGCTAAGATGCACTCCGATCTCTACTCAGAGGTGGTCAGATGAGGGTTCTCATTACAGGGGTAACGGGCTTTGTAGGTAGGTACCTTGCTAGGGCTCTTGTAGATCTTGGCTGTGAGGTCTATGGTTTGTATAGGAGGCGTGCTTCTGGTAGAAAGCCTGAGATTCCTGGTGTCTCTTTGATCGAGGGAGACCTTACGGATCTTACAAGCATTTTGTTTGCTTTGGACGAAAGCTCTCCTGACGTTATATTTCATTTGGGGGCACAGACGTATGTTCCACGCAGTTTCATAGACCCTTTGGAGACTTTTAGGGCGAACTGTCTAGGCACTCAAAATCTCCTTGAGGCTGTTCGTCTTAAGGATCTCGATCCTGTCATTGTCTTTGCTGGTTCTTCTGAGGAGTACGGTCTTCAGATTGTTTCGGAGAGTCAGTATGAGCGTTTGCTTAGGAAGTATGGGGTTATTTATCCTCCTCCAGAGAGGATTCCAGAGCTTCCTATTTCTGAGGAGAACCCGCTCAGGCCGATGAGTCCTTATGCCGTGAGCAAGGTTTACGGTGATTTCCTCATGAGGAACTATCACGTCTCTTATGGTCTTAAGACAGTAGTCTCTAGGGCCTTCAATCACGAGGGTGCTGGCAGGGGGCATCAGTTCGTAACCTCAAAGATAGTCAGACAGCTCGTGATGTTCAAACAGGGAAAGATTGATCACATAGAGATCGGGAACGTGAATGCCTTCAGGGATTGGAGCCATGTTAAGGACATCGTTAAAGGATATTTGCTCCTTGCTGAGAAGGGGAGGTACGGTGATGTCTACGTTCAGGGCTCTATGAGGACGAACTCCGTCCTCACGTACATCCTTCTCACGGCAGAGGAGCTTGGGTATGATATAAAGGCAATAAAAACAATGAGGGGAGACAAGGAGGTTAAGAGCCCTACGGAGCTTGATGATAGCGAGGTGTTCGGTGTCAGGTTCGTGAAGACAAAAGTGGACACGATGATGCTAAACGAGGAGTTACATTTCGATTTAAAGGATAAGGGGATCTACATTATAACTGATAGAGGAAATATCCCTGTGGTCTTTGATCCTAAGAGTTTTAGACCTTCTGATGTACCGATCCTTCTGTCGGATACAAGAAAAATAGAGAGGTTGGGGTTTAAGGTGGAGCACTCTTTGGGGAGTATCATAAGGGATCAGATAAACTACTATCTCAACCCAGAGAATCAATTTATTTTTTGAGTATCAGCGTTAGTGGTATTGTTAGTGATATGAGTGTCGTCAGTAGTGTTCTTTCTCCGTGTGTTGCTGGGTGGTAGTACGGTACGTCTATTGGGTATGCGTCCTTGAACAGTCCTCCTATGTCTGCTCTTTTTACTGCTGTTTCTGGGTATCTTTTGGCCCTTTCGAGGAACACGTCCTTCCTTACAATGAGTCCGTGTTCGTAGACATACGCTTTGTGTGGTGGTGGGTTCGGGAGCAGTCCGCCATACCTTTTCGTGGCTAGTATGGGGTGTTCTTCTCCGAGTTTTCTTATGTACTCTTTCACTTGGAGTATATATTCAGGCGGGTACCATGCGTCGCTGTCAACGAAGACTAGCCACTCGTTTTTGGCTTCTTTGGCTCCTCTTATCCTCGCATGTCCTATGCTTTGCCCTCCGATCACTATTATCCCTTCGTCGTTTTCACACAGCATTATCGGGTTTGGTGTTCTCTCTAGGTTGAACGGCATTATCACGGATACGGCTGGGTATGTGGGTTTGTGGACTTTCTTAAAGACTAGTGCACTAAGCTCTTCGGGTCTCATGTTATCACCCATTGTTTTTTATTTATCTATTTTCGATTTAAGCCTTTTGATGCATTTTGTCGCATTAATTTTTTATTTCCTTTTTCCTCTATAATATTTTAGTGGTGGTTATGAAGGTCATTCTCGATTGTAATGGTAAGAGAGGTATCCAGCACCAAGAGGCAGGCGAGTGTTTAAGAAAGTCTGGTAATCCTTGTTGGGGCTGGGTTCCTACACATACTTATGATCTCGGTGGGCTCTATAGGATAACGAAGATCTATGCGAGGTTAAACACGGGGCCTTCTGAGCTTGATGCGGAGATTCCTGTCGTTATTGAGTATTCTGTTGATGGCTCTGCGTGGAATGCAATAACTACTGTCAATGTCTTGGCGAAGGGGGACTACGTGAAGGAAGTAAACGTTGATTGTAATGTTGATGCGAGGTATATTAGGTTCAGGGCGGAAAACGGCTTCGTTGATGGAAGTTACGCAGAGCTTGAGGCAGAGCCACTCGGTGGTGGGTTCAGGTTTCCGTATTGGGTCATTATTCCAGCGATATTGTTCTTGGTGATCATTGCGTTGCTCTTTAGGAGGGGTAGGTAGTGAGTGATGGTACTGTTTGGAGGGGAGGCATCCCTGTTGGGAAGCTAGACGAGATCCTTACTAAGCTTGATAACCTACTTACTAAGCTCTCTGGCGTTTTAGATGTGGATGTCCAGGCTACGGAGCGTACTGCACCGTTGTTTTTCTGTATTTCCACAGTTACTCCTCCAGCTACAATTGTTGTTCCTTCTCCAGGGAGCAGTGTAACTACTAGAGGGGTTTTCCTGCTTACTGACAGTACGTCAGGGACTATCTTTGCGAGGTATAGGGACTGTGGTACTGTTGTCGGCGTTGTCTTCGCTTCGAAGTTCAACTATCAGCGTGCTGAGAGGCTTAATGTCCCTGGTGGTAAGGACGATCCTATTATCGTTACGTGGGATAGTCTTGATCCTCATTCGTGTATTTATGCTGTCATAACGTATAAAGAGGAGTAAGAAGGAGGTGGTGTGTATGGCTTCAGAGGAGTGGGTTGTGAGAGTTGAGGGAGTGATTGCTGGGAGTATAAGAAAGTGTCTTGAGAACATTAAGAGGGAGAAAGAGTCGTGTACTATAGTTTTAAGTGATGGCCATGCTTTTGACGTATACGGGTTTGAGCGTACAAGTGGCGGGTATTTGTACTTGAAGAAGTCGGGGTCATTCCATGAGAGGATAAGGTTTGAGGATGGGTATATGTATGAGATCAATGATCTTTTGGACGAGGTATTTACTGTGTATCATTACAGGGCAAGGAGAAACGCTGATACTAAAGAGATACTTGAGAAGGAGTTATATGAGGTAATCGTTGTTCCATATTCGGCTGTTGTGAGAATTGTATTTTAGTGGGGTTTGGTATCATGGCAAGGGTTGAGGTCTCTGCTGAGGAAGCTATCAGGTGGTTTGAGGAAGTTTATAAAGAGGAGATCGCTTTAGGAGATAGGTCGCTTAAGAGGATTGTTTTCATGACTGCGGAGGGTGTTAAGGTATATACGCCAGCACAGTTGCTAGAGGAAATGAGGAAGGGGACGCCAATTGGCTTAAAGAACATCGAGATCATAAGGGAGTATCTCAAGTGGAAGCGTGAGAGAGAGGTGGTGCAGAAATGACATACGTGGTGTCTCTGAGGCCTAACTACGAGCTTGCTACGATGTACGGCTGGTTCTGGTGCGGTAGGCTTTACAATGAGAGGGCCTCTTTGCTGGGGTACGATGTTATAGACCTTGCGATCAAGAACGCAACTCAGGACAACCTCCTCAAGGCGTTAGATAAAGATCCCAAGTTGATTGCTGGTGTTTGTCATGGGAATACTGACATAATTGTCGGTCAGGATAATACGCTCCTCTTTAGGGTTGGCGATGAGAACACGAAGAAGATTGTCAAAGGACGCCACGTCTGGATGCTTTCGTGCCTCGCTGGGCAAAAGCTTTTACCTTGGATGGTTCAGGAGTGTGGGGCAGTAACGGCGATGGGTTACAGGGAGGAGTTCGTGTTCTGTATTGATACCTATCCTAACAGCATAGCAGAGCCTTTCTTTAGGAGCCACTTCGCAGGTATACAGGCGTTCTTGCGGGGCAGGACTGCAAAGGACGCTTTTGATATTATCATTTCAACGTTCAAGAAGTATCTGGATGATCCCAAAGTGGAGGAGGCCATAAAGCCGTATCTTTTGCATGACATGAAGTGTGCCGTGTTTTATGGTGATCCTAATGCAAAGATAGGGGGTGATCGTGTGAAGGTAGCTGAGGTTACTGTCAAGTTGGAGCGTGTCGAGGAGTGGGGTAGGATTGTGTTTACTGTGGTGGACTCTTTAACGGAGATTCCTATACAGGGTGCTCACGTGGTCGTGAAGCACAAGACCAAGCCCTTAGAGTATGAGGGCGATACTGACGAGGAGGGAAAGCTTGTCATTGATGGCGTTGAGATCGCAGAGTATTTCTTCACGGTTGAGAAGTCAGGGTATAAGAAGGCTACGGGTGAGATCAAGCCAGAGGACTTTAAATGACACTCGTAGGGTCTGGCCATGTATTGCCAAAGCATTCTTTCGGTTCTTGACGACCTTATTAAACTTTTTGAAATTTCTTCTATATCGGATGTAAAGGTTTTAAGGGCCTTAGATGATCTTTTAATAATATTGAGGAGGTGTGTGTCGTGAAGGTTACGTTACATGTTGAGTTGAACGACTATGATATCGTTGCTCTCTTGAGGATCGCTGGTATGAAGGGCAAGTCTCTCGACGATATAGTTAAGGAGGCTATAATAAACTATATAAATGCTGAGAGCAGGAGCCTAGTTGTCAATGTTCCAGAGGCTGAGAAGGAGGCCTCAGGGTCTCCTAAGAGTGAGAAGAAATGACGGTGGCCGAGATCATTAACAAGCTCAAGGAGCTGAAAGGCCTTCTCGATAAGTTGTGTTATGATGTCTATCATCATGCTAGTAGGCATGCTCTCGGTGGCGAGGACGAGGTTCATATAGACGCTTCTCAGGTAGTCTCTGGCGTTCTTGATTTGGCTAGGATACCAGATCTTCCTAGAAGCAAGGTAACCGATTTTTTCTCTCCACCTTTTTGGGAGAACATCCCTGATAAGCCGAGTGTGTATCCTCCTGAGCCTCACACTCATACAAGGAGCGATATAACTGACTTCTTTAGTGCTCCTTTCTGGGAAAACATCCCTGATAAACCTTCTACCTACCCTCCAGAGCCTCACACGCACACCCGTTCCGAGATAACGGACTTTTGGGAAGCACCCTTCTGGGAGAACATACCTGATAAGCCGTCAGAGTATCCTCCAGAGGCTCACACACATTCAAGGTCTGACATAACTGATTTCTTTGCAGAACCGTTTTGGGAAAATATTCCCGATAAACCAAGTGCGTATCCACCAGAGGCCCATACACATTCGAGGAGCGATATCACTGACTTCTTCGCTTCTCCGTTTTGGACTTATATACCAGATAAACCATTTAGCACTCTTAGTACTGAGTTCACGGTTGTCTCTGGAGAACTCCAAATAGCAAGTGTTGATTGGTCGAAGATAGTGAACAAGCCTTCTGAGTACCCACCTGAAGCTCATACGCACACTAGGTCTGACATAACTGACTTCTGGAGTACGCCTTTTTGGACGAATATCCCTGACAAACCATTTAGCACTTTGGGTTCAGAGTTTACTGTTGTCTCTGGCGAACTCCAGATAGCAAGTGTTGATTGGAGTAAGGTGGTCAATAAGCCTTCTGAGTACCCACCAGAAGCTCACACGCATACTCGCTCAGAGATTACTGACTTTTGGAGTGAACCATTTTGGGATAACATTCCAGACAAACCTAGTGTATTTCCACCTGAGGCACATACTCATTCAAGGTCTGATATAACGGACTTTTTCAGCAGTCCGTTCTGGGCTAACATTCCTGATAAGCCCTTTGCTACTCTCGGCTCGGAGTTCACGGTTGTCTCTGGTGAGTTACAGATAGCTTCTGTCAGTTATTCTAAGATAGCCCTGCCTACGGGTACGTGGTCGGGTCTCGACGCAGATATGCTCGACGGCTATCATGCGTCGGATTTCGCACCAGCATCGCATACTCATTCGAGGTCTGACATAACGGACTTCTTCTCTTCACCGTTCTGGGACAACATCCCAGACAAGCCGTTCTTCACACTGGGTTCGGAGTTTACTGTGAGTAGTGGCGAGTTGCAGGTGGCAAGCATTGACTTCAGCAAGATAACGAGCAGGGTTAGCAGTCTGATCACGTTTGACAGCAATTTAGTACCTGATACAGATAACGCTTTCAGTTTAGGTAACGCTAACTTCCGCTGGAAGGATGGTTGGTTTGGCGGTAGTGTGTATGTTGCTGGGAAAATTGGTATAGGAACAACAAGTCCTGAGTATCCTATACATGTTGTTACGGGTGCTGGTAGTGGTATCATAGTGGAGTCGGTTGCATCACCGCCGTATCCTGTAATTATACTGAGGGGTTATGATACGGATACAGGGGAGGAATACTATACGTCATTAGGAGGTGGGTTTAAAGGGAAAGGTTTAACGGTACATCCAAATGCTGGAAATAGTAATGCTCAGTTTACTTTTACGTCATCAGAATTTACTTTTTGGCCAGGAGTAAGTGTAGATGAAACTAACACGTTAGCAAGTCCACCATATATTTGTTTTCACGGGGCATATTGGGATGGTTCTGCTCCTCGTGATTACAAAGTAGATGTAGTTATGAATATGGTGGATACAACACCTAACGCAAAGTTGAGGTTTACTTTCAATGGTAGCGATTTGTTTGTTTTAAATACGTTGGATGGTGTTCAGGCTGGTCATAATGTTGTTCCGATGTCAGACAATGCTTACGATTTAGGAAAGGATACATTACGGTGGAAAGATATACATGTGGCAGGTAGAATAATAGGTAGTTCTCAAGTAATATACGGGACAACTGCGTCAGAGAATGTAGTTATTGGTAGCGGATCTAAGGCATCAGGTTTGTTATTTAATGATATTGATGGTGCAAGATATTTTATACGGACAGGAGGGTATGATCTACATATTACGAAGCACAATAGTAGTACGGGGAATTATGAACCTGCAGTAGTTATAGAGTCAAATGGTGCTGGTATAAATGATGTTAAAGTGTATTCAGATGTAATTCCAGCGTCGGATAATGCTTACAACATAGGTAGTGAGAGTTACAAGTGGAGAAACGGATACTTTGCAGGGTTTTTAGATACTGGTTCTCTTAAGATAGGTGGGACAGAGGTAATAACTAGTGGTAGAGTCTTGCAGAACGTTACGGCAGATGCGAGTATAATTACTAGTGGAACACTAGCGTGGG
>CAZEET010000021.1:0-12850 GCA_964511325.1 uncultured Candidatus Bathyarchaeia archaeon
ATGTTTTGAAGATCAGTGTAACCTTGAGTTTCCTTTATATGGCGCCGCGGAGGGGATTCGAACCCCTGAGGCCCCGTGGGCCACGGGTTTTCGAGACCCGCCCAATAACCACTCTGGCACCGCGGCCCCTTCTTTTGAGGGTTTCGCCCTCGTATTTAGGTTTCCTTCAGCCTCCTTACCCCCTCCCACCCCTCCCTGGCTTTAGCCATTATGATCTCCAGGGCCTCCTGGGATGAGTTTATCCTGATCTCCTGTCCCGTCGCCGCCTTGACGAGGTATTCGGCTGCCCTCAGTATTCGTTTGCTCATCTCGGAGTCCGCTAGGTCTGCTATGTAGACGAGGAGGGCTTCGAGGGTTTTCGGCTCTATGGGGCCTCTATCTCCATGGTGGGCTGCTATGATGTGGAGAAGCTCAAGGGGTAGCCCCCGTCTATAGGCCTCGGCGACGAGGAGGGTTAGATGGTCTAGGCGCTCCCCTATCGGCGCGGAGAGGTATCCCCCCTCGGGTTTCGGCGTATAGACGTATCGCTTCATCACGTCGTGGAGCAGCGCCCCTGCCAGGGCGAGGTCTCGATTCACCTCTCCGCCGTAGAGCTCCTCTATGAGGTCGCAGAGGGTGAGCGTCAGCCTCGCCACGGCGACGGTATGCTGCAGTAGGCCTCCAGGATAGGCGTGGTGGACTCTCGCCCCCGCGGGGGCCTCCTCCAGTGGTAGAGGCTCCCCCTCGAGGGTGATCTCGGATTTGAGTAGGAGCTCCCTAACTCTCTCCCTCAGCTCCTCGTCTCCTATGAGTTTCAGCAGTCTCTCCAGCTCGGCTTTCAGCCTCTGGGTGTTGAGGCTCATTTCACTCTTAATGGCTCTATTTCCCCTATATCTCTTCCCGATGTTGGCGTTGCCATTGGCATCCGTGGATTTTATTTCGGCGTTATGGGGAAGGTTTATTCCCTCCTCATCGGAGGATTCTATGCCTTGGCTGGGGGCTGGTCTCTCAGGGTTTACGTCGCCGCCTCCTCGGTGATGCTCCTCATTCTCTCTTGGTCTATTGTCGCTCCGATTTTCCCGCTTTATGTCCGCTCCCTCGGAGCTTCAACTCTCTTCCTCGGCCTTCTCATGGCTCTCAGCAGCTTGGTGAGCCTCATCCTCAGAATTCCCCTCTCCGTCCTCAGCGATAGGGTTGGCCGCGTCCGGATGCTCCTGATCGGCCTCGTAATTGCCTTTTCCTCATCTCTGCTTTACGCCTATGCATCAAGCTTCCTCCAGCTTCTCCCCATCATAGTTTATCAGAGCATTCCCTTCGCCTACTTCAACCCCGTCGCGGCCTCCCTAGTCTCGGATATGGCGCCGATGGAGAGGCGTGGAGATGTGATGGGGCGCTACCTAACCTCCCCCTCCCTAGGATTGGTTCTGGGGCCTATGCTCTGCAGCCTCCTCGTCGACCGCCTCGGCTATAGAGGACTCTTCCTCTCCTCAGCCCTCTTCCCCTTTATTGGTCTGATACTCCTTCTGCTAGTTCCCCCACGGGTTTCCCAGGGCGGGGTGGAGAGGCCTGGAGTTGGGGCGTCGCTGAGGGAGGTGGTGATGGATAGGGATATCCTCATCCTCTCCTATTGTCGAGCCTCCTTCTCAACGTCGCACTCCATCTTCGCAACCCTCTTCCCCCTCTACGCCGTTGAATCCCTCGGTCTGAAGCCCTCACAGGTGGCGGCCCTCTTCACCCTGAGAGGCGTCACCAACGTCCTCGTAAGGCCCCCAGCTGGGAGGATCTCAGACAGCCTAGGCCGTAGGCCTCCCCTCGTCGCCGCCTATGGGGTTATCGCCGCCTCATATCTCCTCATAGCGCGGGTGGGGGTCATCCCCATCATAGCCTTAAGCCTCCTAATCTATGGTTTCGCCTGGGGGATGAGAGCCGTCTCCGAGTGGGCCTATATAGCCGACGTCGCCAGGCCGGAGGTGAGAACCATAGCATTCTCCTATCTCTCAACGGTCTTCGGCCTCGGCTCAACGCTTGGAGGAGTCCTAGCCGGAGCATTGTCGACGGTGATGCCCTATGGAGACATATTTCTCCTATCCGCCCTCCTAAACATGCCGCCTATACCCCTCATCCTGAAGATGAGGCCCTCACCGAGCCGCCTCCATCAACCTGGAGAGTAGCCCCTTAATCCTCCTATAGGCCTCCTCCGGATCCTCGACGCCCTCGACGCTTCTCTCAAAGGGGCAGACTCCTCCCTGTCTCCCCCTGATGTAGCTCGTCTCGACTAGGAAGGAGTAGGGGATGCTAGATCGATGTAGAATTCTCTCGGCGCCCCAGCTCATAACGACGGCGTGAACCTCCGAGGCCTTCACGTAGACTGCTATAAGGGCCGCCGCCCTCCCCACGATCTTATCCACAACTATACATCCCTCAAGTTTATCGAGGCCCAGCGTCTCGACGGCATCGATGAGAGGTTTAACCCCTCCCTCCACACTACTATAGAGAACTCGTTCCCCCTCCCGGTCATAAATTAGGAGGCTTAAACCCCTCCCCCTCAGCTCTCTGAGGTAACGGCTCAACCCAGCTCTAATAGGGGAGTCCCCTCATTTAGGGATGACTCCCCTCACTCCAACTCCCGCGACTATGGCTGCGCCCAACAACCCCCCGATCACTCCCCCCGCTGCGTGGAGTAGAGCAAAGAAG
This sequence comes from uncultured Candidatus Bathyarchaeia archaeon, assembly GCA_964511325.1. Classification (GTDB taxonomy): domain Archaea; phylum Thermoproteota; class Bathyarchaeia; order TCS64; family B23; genus B23. The sequence goes on from CAZEET010000021.1 coordinate 2,674, forward strand.
AGAACTCCCCCATAGCGCTTGGCGAGGAAGACCGGATTCATGAAGAGGGAGCCTATGATGAGGCCTGCGATTAGGGTGGAGAGGATGGAGATCGCGACAAAGAGGGCTGAACCCAAGCCCCTACGGCTTAGATTGTTGTAGCCTGCGATGTAGGCTGCGACGTCGAAGACGACGCTGGCGGCCGTGAAGCCTAGGAAATGGATGGCGCCTGGCCTGAGGATGAAGTTGAGGATCGTCGCAACAAGCCCCATCAGCGTAGCGGCACCTAGACGCCTAGTCCACCAGACCGTGAGAATCAACAGCGATGAGGCTAGCATATCGCATAGGATGGGGAGATGGGTCAGCCTCCAGAAGATGGGGGCCACCGTCCAGTTCAGGACTCCCCAGAGAGCCGCGAAGAGGGCGATGGCGGATATATCCTTGCTACTTAGATATGACATGGCCATCCCCAGGATTATTACTAATCAATCTTCTAGTAATACTATTTAATATTTCCCGATCTCTAAGAGAAGGATCAATAGCTTAATTTAGCCCTCCTTGGGAGAAGTTAGGGAATAGCCCCGGTGAGGCATATGCATGAATGGGCTCTAGCCGAGGGCGTCGTCGCTGCGGTTTCCAGGATCGCGGAGGAGCAGGGGTTAAAACGCGTCACTGAGGTGACGGTGAGGATCGGGGAGCTCCAGCAGGTCGATCGTGAGATACTGATCTTCGCCCTTGATCAGCTGAGACCTCCGATCATGAGGGATGCCAAGATAATCGTCGAGGAGGTCCCCGCCAGGCTGAGGTGTAGGGTCTGCGGCCACAGCTGGCGTTTCGATCCAAAGGGCCTCGAGGAGGAAGTCTCCGAGGCGATTCACTTCATCCCAGAGGTGGCTCACGCCTACCTCAGATGCCCCAGCTGTGGAAGCCCGGACTTCGAGGTTATAGAGGGTCGAGGCATCTGGCTCGCCTCCGTGAAGGGGTTGAGGGGAGATGGCTGACCCAAGGTTGGAGGTTATAGATCGAAGGCTCTCAACCATAGATCGTATCATCGCCATTTGCAGCGGCAAGGGAGGCGTCGGTAAAAGCGTCGTCGCCTCAATGCTCTCACTTCTTCTGGCGAGGCGAGGCCTAAGGGTGGGCCTCCTAGACCTGGATTTCACCTGCCCCGCCACGCATTTGATACTAGGCATAGGAGACTTGATGCCCAGGGAGGAGCGGGGGATAATCCCACCTGAGGTCCACGGTCTGGAATATATGTCACTGATATACTACACTGGTGAAAAGCCGACTCCCCTAAGGGGTAGTGATGTGTCAAACGCCATCATAGAGCTCCTCTCCATCACCCGATGGGGGAGGCTAAGCCACCTCATCGTAGACATGCCGCCAGGCCTAGGGGATGCCACTCTCGATCTATTGAGGCTCATCCCTGAGATGGAGTTCCTAATCGTCACCACCCCCTCTAGAATCGCCTTCCAGACCGTTAAACGACTAATAGGGCTGTTGAAGAGATTGAATCGGGTAATCCTCGGCGTCTTGGAGAATATGGCTCGGGAGTCATCAGAGCTGGTTCGAGGCGAAGTCGAGGCGATGGGCCTCAACTATCTGGGGTCTATACCCTTTGATCCTGGATTGGAGAAGGCTCTAGGCGACGCTGAGGCCCTACTACAGACGGATTTCGCCGCTTCTCTCAACTCAGCCGTCTTATCGCTCCTCCCTGATTAGGAGGCTGAGGAGGAAGGCGGCGAGGGAGAGGAGGGCGAAGAGATAGAAGGCGTAATCCATCGAGTATCTCGCCGTCAGGTATCCCGCTAGAGCTGGGGTGAAGCTTCCAATGCCATACTTCACCGCGAAGTTGAAGCCATAGGTGGCTCCAACGGTTCTCCGAGGCGAGATGTCGCCCAGCAGGGCGTTAATCGGCGACTGTGTGACGTAGAAGGAGAAGCCTAGGAGTATTAGGAGTAGGAGTATGATGAGCAGCGATCTCGGAGCCTTTGTCAAGGCGAATAGGAGGAGCGAGTAGGCTGCGAAGCCTGTGAGGATGATGATGCGTCTCCCCTTCTTGTCGGAGAGCTCGCCTCCGATGATCTGGGCGATGGAGCCGACGGTATAGCTGATGGTGGAGAGGCCGCCGGCGAGGAGGAGTTGAACCCCCTTCACCTCGTTCACATAGGCTAATAGGAAGGAGGAGACGCCGCTCCAGAGGGCTCCGCTTAGGATGATGATGGCGAAGACGACGATGAGTCTCCTAAGCCCGATGCTCAGGGAGATCCACTCTCGATGCCTCTCCCCCTCTCCCTGGGGGTTGCTCTCAGGCTCGACGATGATTAGGAGGTCGAGGAGGCCTGTGACTACTCCTATCAGGCCCCATAGGAGGAAGGTGGCCCTCCAGCCTATTATGGCGCCTAGGGAAGTGGCGGTGATGTATGACAGCGCCATCCCCACAAGGCCGCCTAGGCCCTGAATCCCCATGTATCTCCCCCTCATCTCCGAGGTGTAGAGGGCCATGGCTGCATATCCAGGCGGATGGTATAGGCTGGCCCCTAAACCTAGAAGTATGAGGGAGGCTCCGAGCAGCGGCAGGGAGTGGGCTAGACCTATGAAGATGGAGGAGACTCCACATAGAAGCATTGAGAGGGCGATCATCAGCCTCTTCGGGGATCTATCCGCTATCCATCCAATGGGGAGACTTCCCCAGCCGTAGAAGAGGAAGACGAGGGAGATGAGAGCTCCCAGAAGGGCGTAGCCGCCGATCTCCGCCTTCATAAGGGGAGCGAGGGCGGGCAGCAGAACGAGATAGGCGTGCATCGCCCCATGGGACCAGGCTATCGCGTAGATTCCCGCCTCGGCTTTCCTCATGGGTCTCTACAAGACTCCCTCCACCCTTATAAATCCTTAGTCGTAAACCTTCTATCTCCTAGTCCTCCTCATCTTTAGATGTATGTCAGCCAAACTGAGGAGGAGAGCGCTGGAGCTCCTATCGGAGAATCCCCTAACCCTAAAGGAGGTGGCTGAAGCCTTAGGCATAAGCGAGAAGAGGGCCTTTAAGGTTCTTAGATATCTCTTCGAGAAGGGTCTCATAGACTCCTTCAAGGATGAGGAGGGGCGTCGACGCTATAGAGCCTCAAAGGGTGGATCGACCACTTTATAAGGGGGAACGTTTCCCTTCAAGGCAACGAGCTGATCCCATGGCTGAATTCATAGATGAGGAGGGGAGGTGGAATGCCTCCCTATCTGCCGGTGAGGCCACTAGAAGCCTCACCCTATACAGGATCCGGGAGCCCCTCAACCTCCGGGGGGAGTTCCTACAGCTATTGAGACGCCTATTGGAGGAGAATGACCACTACATCGCCGGTGACATACTCAAGGCCTTGACGTCGCCTGAGGGGAAGGACATGATGGACTTAGCCTTCTTCCTCCTAGTCATCGTCTTCGAGGATGCCGCCGCCAAGGCCTTCGGAAGCCCTCAGACCTTTCTCTTCGGAGAGATGGAGGATGGAACCGTCTCCCTTATGGCCTCAAGCGACAGAGAGATGACTGAAGACCGCTTCTTCAAGATTCTAGGCGTCGTCATCGAGAGACCCGACCTGGTGAAGACGCTGCTCATCGCCTACGCCTCTTAAAATTCATCTACACCCTCAGGTTGAGTCTCCCAAGGGATGCATTAGATGTACTGCTCCCCGTAAAGGTTGAGGAGAATTCAATGTCGGCGGCTTATCTCTGCCTTCTAGCCTCCAGCCTTCTTAAACCAGTTTTCGTTCCTATATAGGCGAGATCGGCGTAATCGAGGAAGAGTCCGGTCTCCAGGACGCCTGGCATCGCCTTAAGCCTTTGATCCAGCTTCTCAGGATCCTCGAGGGGGCCGAAGTCTGCGTCTATGATGAGGTTTCCATTATCCGTCACCACAGGGCCAACCTTACTCCGAGCCATCCTCACCGACGCCCTGGCCCCAAGCTCCTCCAGCCGCCTCAGTATCGGTTTCACAGCCACGGGGTGAACCTCCAGGGGTATGGGACATTCCTCGCCGAGTCTCCTCGCCAGCTTCCTCTCATCTGCTATGATGATGTATAGCTTTGAGCAGGAGGCGACGATCTTCTCTCTCAACAGTGCTCCCCCTCCACCCTTTATGAGGTTAAGCTTTGCATCCAGCTGATCGGCTCCGTCGATGGCGATGTCAATGGTGGGATGTTCCTCCAATGTTGTAAGTGGAACCCCGGCCTCAACGGCCTCAGAAGCCGCCTGGAGACTCGTCGGTATGCCGAGAATATCCCTGATCTCCCCCCTCCGCAGCCTCTCGCCTAGAAGCCTTATGGCGTAGGCAGCTGTGCTTCCGCTGCCGAGGCCGATGATCTGGCCATTTTCGACGTGCTTAACCGCCTCCTCAGCCGCCCTCTTCTTGGCATCCTCGATCCAGCTCAAGTTTACCACTACTCCAGCTCTAGCCTCTCCAGCTCCTCCAGCTCCCTTAGGACCTCCCTCCTCAGCTCCTCCAGCCTCTCCTCCACTCTAACCTCAGCCGGCTTCTCCTCCTCAGCCTCCGGAGGCTTCTCCTCCCTGGGTTTACGCCTCACCTTCCTAGTCGGCGGCTTAGGCTTCTCCTCCACCTTCTCCAGCTTCAGCTCCCTTAGTATTGCGTCGATCCTAGCCTGCGTCTGACCCAGCAGCTCATCAAATCTCCTCTTGATATCCTCCCTCAGAGCCTCTAATTGATGGAGAGTGACGATGAGCTCCGCTCTCCTAATCTCCTCGTTCACCTTCTTCAGTTCCTCTTCATAGTCCTTCGAAAGTCTAATCCGCTCCTCCCTGGTGATCTCCCCCTCATCCTCGGCCTCGAAGAGGCGTTTTATGGCCATGCTGAGAATCTCCCGTTTAAGGTTGAGGATCCTCAGCTCCCTCCTGGCTTTATTCACATCTCCTCTCCTCAATAGGCTCCTCCCAACGGGGGCTCCTATGCCTACCTCCACCTCTGTTGGGGGTGTTGGAGTTTTCTCCTCGCTTCCCTCGGCCTTTCTGAAGCCGCCGGTAGCCTTTACAAAGAGGAGGATGGAGGCGATAGCGACGGCGATGGCGCCGAGGCTGAGCAATAGCTCTAGGGGGAGGGGCATAACCCTTCGCTCTCAAATAAAACTCCTCGCTATATAAGCCTGAGCCCAGCCTTTTCCCCTCATAGATGGGTGGACATTCTCCATAAGATGGTTATATAACCCACAAATTTATATCGAGAGACTGAAAGGGGAAATTTGACATGACGACTCAGATGGAGTTGGCGAAGAGAGGCGTCGTCTCCGAGGAGATGAGATACATCGCGGAGAGGGAGGGGGTCTCAGAGGAGTTTATAAGGCGTAAGGTGGCTGAGGGGCGGATCGTCATCCCGAAGAACATCGATAGGGAGATCCCCCCCATCGGCATCGGTGAGGGTCTCCGGGTAAAGATTAACGCCAACATAGGAACCTCCAAGGATCTATGCGACATCGACCTAGAGTTGAAAAAGGCTGAGGTGGCCATCGAGGCGGGCGCCGACACCATCATGGATCTGAGCACGGGTGGGAACCTAGACGAGATCCAGAGGCGGATATTGAGGGAGGTAGAGGTTCCACTAGGAACCGTGCCGATCTATCAAGCCGCCATAGAGGCTCAGAGTCGGCATGGAGCCATCGTGAACATGACCGAGGATGACATCTTCAACGTCATAGAGAGACATGCGAAGAATGGCGTGGATTTCATGACCGTCCACTGCGGAATCACGAAGGAGAGCGTTGAGAGGATCATACGTCAGAGGCGGCTACTAGGGATCGTCAGCCGCGGCGGCACCTTCCTAACGGCCTGGATAATCCATAACCAGGAGGAGAACCCCCTCTACGCCAACTATGACTATCTACTTGAGATAGCGAGGGAGTTCGATGTAACCCTCAGCCTCGGAGATGGATTGAGACCTGGATGTATACATGATGCGACGGATAACCCCCAGATTCAGGAGCTCCTCATCATAGGAGAGCTCGTTAAACGCGCTAGGGAGGCGGATGTCCAGGCGATGGTGGAGGGGCCTGGACATATCCCCCTAGATCAGATCGAGATGAATGTGAAACTGGAGAAGAGCATCTGTAAGGGGGCCCCCTTCTACGTCTTAGGCCCTCTGGTGACGGATATAGCTCCGGGATATGATCACATAGTCGGCGCCATAGGGGGGGCCCTAGCCGCCATGGCTGGCGCCGACTTCCTCTGCTACGTCACCCCAAGCGAGCATCTGGCGCTTCCCGGCGTCGAAGATGTGCGTGAAGGGGTTATCGCGGCCAAAATCGCTGCACACGCCGCCGATCTAGTGCGGAGAAGGGAGATCGAGGCGCGGTGGGACTATGAGATCTCCAAGGCGAGGGCAGACCTAGATTGGGAGAGGCAGTTCAAATATGCCATAGACCCCCTGAAGGCGAGGATGATACGGGAGAGCCGCTCCCCGAGGCAGCAGGAGGTCTGCACCATGTGCGGCGAGTTCTGCGCCATAAAGCTGCTAAAGAAGTATCTCCTCCACGCCGAGCATTAATCACAGCGATCCGAGGTGTATAATAGTTGGTTAAGCTGCCCTCCGCCCTGACTATAGCGGGATCAGACTCCTGTGGGGGAGCCGGCATCCAGGCGGATCTAAAGACCTTCGCCGCCCTCGGCGTCCACGGCATGACGGCCATAACCGCCGTAACGGCTCAGAATACGCTGGGTGTTAGGCTTATTCAAACGGTCGACGCCGACCTGGTGAGGGAGCAGATCGAGGCCGTAGTCGAGGATATAGGGGTCGACGCCGCGAAGACGGGTATGCTCTACTCCTCGGAGATCATCGACGTCGTGGCGGAGGAGGTTGAGAGGCATAATTTTCCCCTCGTCGTCGACCCCGTTATGATCGCGAAGGGTGGAACCCGCCTCCTAAAGTCCGAGGCGGTGGAGACTCTCATAAGGCGTCTAATACCTCTTGCAACCGTTGTCACACCTAACGCCCTTGAGGCTGAGGTGATCTCGGGGATTAGGGTTGAGACGCTGGAGGACGGAAAGAGGGCTGCGGAGAGGATCTCAGCTTTCGGCCCCGAGGCCGTGATGGTGAAGGGTGGGCATATCAAGGCTGATGGGAGGGCCCCTGACATCCTTCTATGGAGAGGCGAGTTCACCATCTTGGAGGCCGAGAGAATCGAGACGAGGTCGACCCATGGAACGGGATGCAGCTTTTCAGCGGCCATAACGGCGGAGCTGGCGAAGGGTAAAACCATATTGGAAGCTGTGAAGAGGGCTAAGGAGCTGGTTCACTTAGCGATCCTCTACGGCCTTGAGATGGGGCGTGGACATGCCCCCCTCAACCCCATGGCATCCCTATACAATGAGGCTGAGAGGTATAGGGTGCTGAGGAATGTAGGGGAAGCCGCCCGCCTCCTTGAGGGCCACCCTGGGGTGGCTAAGCTGGCCCCAGAGGTTCAAATAAACCTGGGGATGGCCCTCCCCTACGCCAGGGATCACCGAGATGTGGCTGCGATCAGAGGGCGCATCGTGAAGATGGATGGAGGCGTCAAGGCATCTGGATGCCCGGAGTTCGGTGCATCGAGACATGTGGCTAGAACCATCGTCACCGCCATGAAGTTTGATCCGGAGAAACGCGCCGGAATGAACATCAGATACTCCGAGGAGATCCTGAGGATCGCCAGGGAGATAGGGCTCTCCATCTCCTTCTATGATCGGAGGAGGGAGCCCCCGGAGGTAAAGGAGCAGGAGGGGAAGACGACGATCTGGGGGGTTGAGGAGGCGGTAAAGAGGCTTGGAAGGCTACCAGATGTTATCTACCACCTCGGAGACGTTGGAAAGGAGCCGATGATACTCCTCCTTGGAAGAACAGCCGTCGAGGTGGCTGAGAGGGCTATAGAGATCGCGAGGAGGCTCACCTAAAGGTGCAAAGAGGTAGAGAATACTCCTTTCGAGGCCTCCTTGGGAGGAAGGTATTGATCATCGGGGACGTGGGAGCGGGGAAGACGAGGCTGACCAGAAGGCTATTGAGGGAGGCCATCTCCCTCGGCTATTCGAGGGAGATAACCGTCATAGATATGGCCCCTAAGATGGAGATCATAGATGGAAAACCTATCGGTGGACGCCTATTAGAGTCGGAGGAGAGACCCAGGGAGATCCGATATCTCGTCCCAATCAGGGTTGAGATGCCGAGGGTTAAAGCCAGCTCGGCTGAGGAGTTGAGACATCTAGTCCATCTAAATGCCGAGAGAATTAGACCTCTTCTAGAGGCATATCTCAGATCTCCATCCTCCATCCTCTTCATTAATGATGCCTCGATCTATCTTCAATCCGGCCGTCTCCACCCCTTGACCGATGCGATAGAGAAGGCTGAGACCGCCATCATCAATGGATACTATGGAGAGCACCTAACCGAGGATATGGGGACCGGTGTATCAGATGTGGAGCGGAGGCTGATGGAGCAGCTGGCCTCCATGATGGACATCGTGATAAACCTGTAGCCGGGAGAAAATTTATAACTCAATTATATTAGTTTCTTATAAAATGATGCGGGTGAACATTAAGCAGATCGCCTTAGCCGCTCTCCTAATAGCCCTCGGAGTTGTCATCGCCCCCTTCCTATGGTTCCCGGTGCTCGCCTCCAAAGCTTTCCCAGGTCAACATATGATAAATGCGATAGCGGGCGTCCTGCTCGGCCCATTATGGGCTGCGGTTATAGCTCTCTGCATAGGCATGATACGGATGAGCCTGGGAGTCGGCACCATATTCTCCATACCTGGAGGAATACCGGGCGGCGTCATCGTCGGCGTCGTCTACTGGATCCTTAAGAGGATTGGAGTTGAACATGGAGAGCTGGCAGCCCTCACGGAGCCTATAGGAACCGTCCTGATAGGGGGAACCCTCGCCGTCTATATCTTCGCACCCTTGGTGGGGAGGGAGATGCTACTCATCCCCGTATGGACGCTGTGGTCTCTCAGCTGCATCCCAGGGGCGGTTATCGGTCTGTTGATCCTCGAGGCCCTGAGGGTAGCCGGTTTCACGAGGGAGTCCTTTAAGTGATCTCCGCCTTGGAGACCTCCTCCGCGACGTGGATCGCCCTCTCAGCCACCTCGACGGCTGTAGTTCCGAAGAGATATGAGATGGGCTCTATCCCGTATCCACCTTTATCCACCACCACCTCGGGTAGGCGTCGAAGCCTTTCAGCCACCAATTTGACGCCCAATGCTGCGGGGGGCTCCCCTTCCCGTGGCAGTTCCCTCCTCTCGAAGCATCCTATGGTCAAGCCCATCTGCTCGAGGACTTGATGTATCTCCTCGTCATACTTGATGTTTATCGCTGCTCTCACGGAGCTGTCCACCTCCATCGCGGCTAGGAGTACCCCAGCCATATGCTTAGAGGAGCCGAATTCAGGCTCCATGAAGGCCTTAGCCTTCCCCCTCACCTCCACTATCCTGCCGGGTATACCCGCGATATCATAGATCGATCTGGCTTCCGGGAGAGCCCTAACCAGGTTCACCCTAACCTCAGGCATGATCCTGGTGAACTTCTCGCAGCGTTCAATCATCTCTATGGCTCTACGCATCTCCTTCAACACCCTATCTCTCTCCTCTATGCGCTCCCGCTCAGCGGTGAAGAGTCTGAGACAGATGTCGCATCCCTCCTCCCTTAGGAGGGGTATCTCCCCTTTATGCATCGAGCAGATGGGTCCCCCAGATTTGAGGTTGATGCAGAGGCTGCAGATTTCCATCACGGAGTCTGAAAGCGTAAGACTTCCAGATGCAAGGCCCTCAGCGATCCTCGCAGCCGTCTCCTCTAAACCCTCAATCTCCATCTCCCCTCTCTCCAGCAGCGAGAGATAGGTGCTGACAGCTGGCTGGGTGACGCCGAGGGCCTCAGCGATTCTCCTCTGCTTCCAGCCATGCCGCTCCATGAGTTCTCTGGCCACGAGGGCCCTGAGGATCGGCAGAACCCTCCTCACCACCACTTCGCAGGGGGGTCTCATCGAGATTAACCATCACTCATATCCTAAAGAGGATTGCCCCCTCATCAGAAAGATTAAATCTTACCATTTCGAATTCAATCTCCCTAATTGGAGGAGGGGATGAGGGTGGGTGTTCAAGATGGGCATCCATCTGATCGTCGATCTATTGGGCGTAGACCCGGAGAGGATATCCCGTGTTAAGGCAGTTAAGAGTATCCTCGA
>CAZEET010000022.1:0-12809 GCA_964511325.1 uncultured Candidatus Bathyarchaeia archaeon
GCGGCGAAGTTGCACAGCAGTCGAAGATGGCTCTGGGTCTGCGTCTCAGCTCCTCCGGGCCTCCGACGGCTGCGTTCAGCATCTCGGCCATGTCGATGAGCCCCCTCTTCGAGAAGGCCCCGGTGATGATGGGCTTATCAGAATTCCTCAAAACGATATACAGCCTGTAGAGATCGGTGACGACTTCAGGAACATCAGATGGAACTATAGCAGTGCTCTGAGCCCCTATATGCTCCAGGGCGTCGGCCAATCTCACCAATCTCTCCAGATCCTTGGAAGTTCCCCTTCTGATCTCACCGGTCTCTGAGTCGAGGAAGTATATCGCCGCAGAGCCAGGATTATAGACGACATTATCGCCCCCTATGATAAGCCTCCTATCGCCGTCTCTGCTGTATAGCTCGATTTTGGATGGAGCCTTCTTCAGGCATTCCCTCGCAAGCTCCTCAGGGATCCTCACCCTTCTACCCTCAACTTCACAGCCATTCTCCCCAAGCAGCCTCAAGACATTCTCATTTCTAACCTCCACTCCAATCTTCTCTAGGATGTGTAGAGTGGAGCTGTGTATCTCCTCTATCTCATCCCTCCCCAGAAGCTTGAATCCACTGATCATACATTTCCTTAATCCCACTATAATGCATTAATTTTTAATGTCGCTTCTAACACTTGAATCTAAATAAATCAAGTCATCCTCTTATATCTATTCAGGGAGGTAGTAAAGTGGGCCACCCCCAGAAGGGTGGAGAGGCTTAGGCTTCTATCTACATGAACATACCTAACCCCCCTCCAATCAACAACTAAACCTTCGCCGACTAGGAAAACACGAAAACAATAATTTATTATATTATAGATTTGAAAAAGCTTTAAATTTCTCTCAAAAACCAGGTAAAACACAATAAAACTTAAATAAAACTAAACCCCCAACAAACAATAAAAATAAACAAAACACCACTTTCATTAAGGATTCATTAAATAACTTAACAAAAACCAAAAACAAAAGCCCAAACAATCTCAAATAAATTAAAAAGAACATGTACCTAACCACAACAATCAAAACACACAAAAACTAAACAAACGAAAAACATAAACCCCAGAAACCGCTAGCCCTCCGCACCAATGTGGTTGGCTGTGAAATTGGAGTTTTATCTCTTATGGTCAATCTAGTTGATTGATGAAAAGTGTTAAATTGTGTGGATCAAGATAAGGGAATCGATGGTTTATGGTTAAGAGAAGCTACATTAAAATATATGGTCCCCCAATACTGCAGGCCATTCGAGCCTTGGAGCGGATCGCCATTGAAATGCCTGAGGTCTGCATAATGGATAGGATTATCGAGCTCTCCGGCCCGATATTCGATGATGTCTCGGGAGTTTTCAACTATTTCAGCTCTGTCGGTGAGATAACGCGGGAGCGATGTGAGAAGATCATCAGTAGGTCTGGAGCTAGCCTGGGGGAGTATGACTTCTATTTTGAGTGGATGACGGAGCCAACTATGGAGCAGGTGAAGGATCTCATAAGGCGGATCGATGAGGCTCTCAGCCCTCTGGGATGTAAGTATACGATAACGACGAAGTGAAAGGGGTGTTGAGGATGGTGGTTAGGAGTTATATCAAGATCTATGGTCCTCCCCTGTTAAAGGCTCTGGAGGCCCTGGAGAGGGTAGCCGTCGAGATGTCGAAGGTTGTAGACTTGAAGTTCCGCCATATCTGTGTCCCCGAGATGGAATATGTCAGCGACTGGGAAGCGTATGTAGACTATATGCGGAGAATATATGTAGAGTGTTATGAGCCGGTGAGATTGATCAGTGAAGCTAGCGAGATGATAGGGGATTACGACTTCTTCTTCGAGTGGAGTGAGAGGCCGACGCTGAAACAGGTAGAGGAGCTGGTGAAGAGAATCGATGAGGCTCTCAGCTCCCTCGGATGCCACTACACCATAACGACAAAGGAGGATTAGCCCCCCTTTTTGATATTTAAACCCCGAGTCATCGTTGATCAAATGGGTTGAGGGTTAGATACGTCGCCTTCGACTCCTATGGTGTAAAGTCGAGTTGTATTAGAGTGGAGACGAGAGACGTCATCACTGTCGTAGACCCAGGTATAGCCTCCGAGAGACCCTCCTTTCCCCTTCCGAGGAAGGAGCGGAGGGCTCTAAGGAAGCGATATGAGGCTGAGATAAGGAAGGCCTGTTCAGATGCCGATGTCATTGTCATAACCCATTACCACTACGACCATTATATACCGGATCAGGAGCCCTATAGAGGGAAGAGGCTTCTCGTCAAGGACCCTGAGCATAGCATCAACCGCTCACAGAGATGGAGGGCTGGGAGGCTCCTGGAGGGTTTAGAGGCCGATGTCGAGGTTGCCGACGGTGAATGCTTCACCTATGGCTCCACAGAGATCAGGTTCTCAAAGCCCCACTGGCATGGAGTTGAGGGTTCTAAGCTGGGCTACGTCCTCATGGTCTCCATAGACGACGGCGAACGGCGTCTACTCTACACCTCTGATATCGATGGCCCAGTCTTGAGGGAGGTGGCCGATGAGATCATCGAAATCGACCCTGACATATTGATCATCGACGGCCCTCCAACTTACCTCCTGGGCTTCATCTTCGCTTATTACAACCTCGCTAGGAGCATTGTTAACCTCTGTCATATCCTCGAGGAGTCTAGGGCTGAGACCATCATCCTCGACCATCATTTAGTGAGGGATTACCGCTACCCCGAGCTCCTCCACCTCGTATACCGTAAGGCCCGGGAGGTGAGTAGACGGGTCTGCACCGCCGCCGAGCTGATGGGTCTGAGACCGATGGTTCTCAAAGCCTATGAGATCCATGGGCCCACTAGGTGGAGAGAGTGGAACCCCCTTAATAGGGGCGAGCTCCTAGATATGTTGAGAAACGCCGTGGAGAACGACCTCCTGGGAGCGGAGTGGATTGAATGGGCTGAGGAGTCTCTTCCCCTAAGGGATTAGAGAATAGGCGAGGAAGAGGGGTAGTAGAGTTATGGAGATGATGTTGACGAGTTTTATAAGTATGTGTAGACTTGGACCGGCTGTATCCTTCAAGGGATCTCCGAAGGTGTCTCCGATAACGGCGTTGTGATGGGCCGGCGTGTTCTTACCTCCGAAGTGGCCATCCTCAATGTACTTCTTGGCGTTGTCATAGATGGCCCCGGAGTTGAACATGTAGGTGGCGAGGAGAGCTCCCACCATCGTCGTCGATATGAGGAAGGCTGCAAGACACCAGGGGCCTAGGATGAAGCCGACGACGATGGGTGACACCATCCCTATAAGGGTGGGCAGAACCATCTCCCTCAATGCGTTCTTGGTTGTGATGTCAACGCATCGGGCATAGTCAGGCTTTGCCTCCCCCTCCAGCAGCCCCGGAATCTCCCTGAACTGCCTACGTACCTCGTCGACGACCTGATGCGCCGTCTTGGCCACGGGCTTGACGGCGAAGGCCGTGAACAGGAACGGTATGGCCGCCCCTGCCAGGAGGGAGGCGATGATCTTCGGGTCTGCGATGTTCAGATAATGGGCCACCTGGGAGAAGTGAATGAAGGGAACCCCCTTCATGTCTCACCACCTCTGTGAGATAGGCGAAGAGAAGCAGCGAGCTGGTAAGGGCTGCCGCCGCCATGGAATATCCCTTCGTGATGGCCTTAGTGATGTTTCCCGCCGCGTCGAGGGCCTCAGCTTCCCTCTCCACCTCCTCTCCAAGCCCAGCCATCTCCGCTATGCCGCCGGCGTTGTCAGCTATGGGACCGAAGGTGTCTGTAGCCATGATCATTCCCTTGATCTCTGTCAATCCGAGGGCGGCTGCGATGACGCCGTAGAGTCCTGGGACGTCTCCGCCGAAGATGAGGTATGCGATGATCATCACCCCTGCGATGATGAAGGCTGGTATGGCTGCGGACTCCATGCCATAGGCGAAGCCCTGCATGAGGCCGATGGCTGAGCCGCTGACGTTTCCCTTGGCCACCCTCTGAACCGGAGGCTCCGTTATGCCCGTATAGTATTGGACGACGAAGGAGGTGAGGAGGGCTGCCAGGAGGCCGAGGGAGAGACACCAGAAGAATCTAATGTCATGCATCAGGTAGACGGCTGTGAGGTAGAACCCTATTATAGAGACCACTCCGGCGGTGACGAGGGCGATGTTCAGCGATGTAATCGGGTTTTTACCTTCCCAACGTCTGACGGAGAGGAGTCCTGCTATAGTAGCTAGGTTTCCGATGGATCTGGTGATGAGGGGGAAGAAGACGGCTGCCCAGCCGTAGTGAGGGACGAAGAGGAGGCCGACGATCATCGATGCCACCAGATTATCGCTGCCGGATTCAAAGAGGTCTGCACCTCTCCCGGCGCAGTCTCCGACGTTGTCCCCGACGAGATCTGCAATGACAGCTGGGTTTCTCGGATCGTCTTCAGGTATCCGAGCCTCGATCTTGCCTACGAGATCCGCCCCCACGTCAGCTGCCTTGGTGTAGATGCCCCCGCCGAGTTGGGCGAAGAGGGCTGAGAGGCTGGCTCCGAAGCCGAAGCCGACGAGGAGGCTTATAGCTTCGGGGTTCTTTGGGCCTGCACCGAAGAGGATGTAGAGGGAAGTTATGCCGAGGAGATTGAGGCTGACGATGGCCAGGCCCATTATTGCTCCGCCTCTGAAGGCGACGACGAGGGCCTGAGCACCTGAGGTTCTAGCGGCGTTGGCGGTTCTTACGTTCGCCAGGGTGGCCCCGCTCATCCCTATGATAATGGCTAGGAAGGAGAAGAGGGAGCCTAGAATGAAGCCGAAGGCGATCTGCCACTTAGGCCAGAAGACGATGAGGAGCAATAGGGAGAGGGCGACGATGAAGTAGCTGATAGTCTTCATCTCCCTGTTTAAGAAGGCTCAGGCCCCCTCCCTGATGAAGCCCGCTATCTCTTTCATCCTCTCAGTGCCCTCATCCTCCCTCTTCACCGTCAGGTAGACTATGCCGACGCAGATGAAGGCGGCGATACCCGCTATTACGGGTATCATTATCAGATGGATCATCGCATCTCCCCCGCAGCTAACTCCACACAATTTTATAGCCATTAAAAAAGCGTTTCTATCAGTCCAACCATCTAAAAGGGGTGGAGAGAGTTGAGGCTGCTGGAGTGGGAGGCGAAGGAGGTCTTTAGAGATTATGGGATTCCAATCCCTAGGGGGAGGATTGCCTCCACGCCGAGTGAGGCCCACCTCATCGCAAAAGAGATCAGCAAACCTGTCGCTGTGAAGGCACAGATACCCATCGGAGGCAGGGGTAAGGCTGGAGGCATACTCTTCGCCGAGAACCCTGAGGAGGCTGAGGAAGCCGCTGAAAAGCTGCTGGGAAGTCTCATCCAGGGAGTGGAGGTGAAGCAGGTTCTGGTAGAAGAGAGGCTCAGCATAGAGAGGGAGTTATATCTCGGCGTCGTCGTCGACAGGAGCAGCAGGGCCTACACGGCTCTCGCAACCTCTGAGGGGGGAGTTGAGATCGAGGAGGTGGCGGCGAGGACGCCTGAAAAGATCATAAGGTTGACGGTTGACCCCCTAAGGGGCCTTCTTCCTCACGAGGCGAGATGGATAGTGAAGCAGATCGGCCTGGAGGGCAGACAGATGTTAACGGCAGCTGACATCCTCGTCAAGCTCTACAGATTAGCGGTGGAGATGGATGCGGAGCTGACGGAGATAAATCCCCTCGCAGTCACCCCTGACGGCCTGATAGCTGCGGATGCGAGGCTCAACATTGATGACAACGCCCTTTGGAGACATAGAGACCTATTAGAGCGTTTCAGTGAGAGTGAGCTATTAGACCTGACTGGGAAGGAGAGGAAGGCGAGGAAGCTGGGATTAATCTACGTCGAGCTGGATGGAGATATAGGCATCATCGGAAATGGAGCTGGATTAACTATGGCCACCCTTGACACCGTCCAGCTCTATGGAGGAAAGCCAGCTAACTTCCTTGACTTAGGTGGAGGAGCTCCAGCTGACAGGGTGGAGATGGCCGTTTCATTTCTCCTGACCGATCCCAGGGTGAGGGTCATCTTCATCAACATCCTCGGAGGCATCACACGCTGCGATGAGGTGGCGAGAGGCATCATAGCTGCGAGGGAGAAGACCGGCGTGGAGAAGCCGATGGTGGTAAGGATGATCGGCACACGGGAGGAGGAGGGGAGGAGACTATTGGAGGAGGCTGGCATTCACTGCCTGGACAGCATGGAGGAGGCAGCTGAGAGGGTGGTCTCGCTGGCGGGGAGGCGATGAAACATGGTGAGATTCGTAGATGCGGAGACTAGAGTCGTCGTCCAGGGCATCACCGGAAGACAGGGAAGCTTCCACACCAAGTTGATGCTGGACTATGGAACCAAGATAGTCGCTGGTGTCACCCCAGGTAAGGGTGGCGCAATCGTCGAAGGCGTCCCCGTCTACGACACGGTGGCTGAGGCCCTCGATAGACATAGGGTTGATGCCTCCATCATCTTCGTCCCCGCACCCTACGCCTCCGACGCTGTCCATGAGGCTCTCGACGCTGGCCTCGATCCGATAGTCGTCATCACTGAGGGGATCCCGATCAGAGATACGATGAAGTTCGTAGCTAGAGCCAGGAGGAGCGACATCACAATCATAGGGCCCAACACCCCAGGGGTGATTAAGGTGGGGGAATGTAAGCTGGGCATCATGCCGGCGAGGGTCTTCACCCGAGGCAGAGTGGGAATAATCTCCAGAAGCGGAACCCTCACCTATGAGATCGCGGATCATATCTCCCGCATCGGCCTCGGCGAGTCTACCTGCGTCGGCCTCGGCGGAGACCCCATAACGGGCCTGGACTTCATCGACGCCTTGAAATGGTTTGAGGATGACCCTCAGACAGAGGCCGTGGTTCTCATAGGGGAGATCGGGGGCGACGCTGAGGAGAGGGCGGCTGAGTTCATCGCCGATGGAGGTTTCACGAAGCCAGCCGTCGCCTATATCGCCGGGAGGACAGCCATACCAGGTAAGCGCATGGGCCACGCTGGAGCCATAATCCAGGGTGAGAGGGGGACGGCGAGGAGCAAGATCGAGGCCTTAGAGGCTGCAGATGTCTCCGTGGCTGAGAGGCCAAGTGATGTCGCAAGAATTCTTAAGAAGCTTCTAAGCTGACCCCTTCAATCTGCTTAGGAGATCCTCGAGCATCCGATAGGTGAGGCCCCAAACAACGCCCTCCTCTAGGAGGAAGGCGGGTTCCTCATGGCCCTCGATGAGGGCGTGGCCCCTAGACCTCCTCAACCTCTCTAGGGGAATCCAGAAGTGTTGGGAGAGCTCTTCGCCGAGCCTTATCTTCAACCTCTTCCGGCAGAGGTATACGATGGGTAGAACCCTCAGATTGGGTGACCTCCTAGACCTGGCGATTTTCAGGGTGCCCAGGGCTTCACACTCATTTAAGTTGATGCCCACTTCCTCCAAGACCTCTCTCAGGGCTGTCTCTCTTGGACTCTCTCCCCTCTTCCTTCTCCCGCCTGGGAAGGCGATGTCGCCAGACCAAGGGTCGGAGGGATTTATGGCTCTCCTCACGAGTAGAATCTCAAGGCCCCTCGATGTGGGTCTCACGACGATGGCGACGGCCGCGTCGGCCTCTGCATCTCCTATAGGCTCAAGTCGGAGGGGGGATTCACTGTGGATCTTCAAATCATTCCTTATGAGGTTGCCGGTGATATAGGGTTTCTGGGATAAGCTTACATCTGCTGGGAGAGATACTCCCCATAGCCTTGGATCAGCTGCTTCTCCTCCGTTGGGGTTTCTCGGCCAGCCTCCTAGCTGGATTGGCGACGGGGGTTGGAGCCCTTCCAATACTCCTCATCCGAGAGCTCTCGGATCAGATCCTAGATATCATGATGGGCTTCTCGGCCGGTGTAATGTTGGCCGCCTCCACCTTCAGCCTTCTCATACCAGCCCTGGAGATGGGTGGGGTCTCCACCGCCGTTTTGGGACTGGTCCTGGGGAGTCTGCTGCTCCACCTAGTTGATCGTTATACGCCTCACCTTCACATCATCTCAGGGCTTGAGGGGCCCTCCACCCGGCTGAGCCGTCTATGGTTGATGATCCTCGCCATCACCATCCACAACTTCCCCGAGGGCCTCGCCGTGGGCGTCAGCTTCGGGGGCGGCGATGTCGCCAGAGGCCTCATCATAGCTGTAGCCATAGGCCTCCAGAATATGCCTGAAGGCCTAGCGGTTGCCTTCCCCCTTCTCCGGGAAGGCTATGGCCGGGGTAGGGCCCTATACTATGCGACCCTCACCGGATTGGTGGAGCCCCTCGGTGGCCTCCTAGGCGTCGCCGCTGTCTCCCTCTCCAGGCCACTATTGCCTTGGGGTCTCGCCTTCGCAGCGGGGGCGATGATCTTCATCGTCAGCGATGAGATGATCCCCGAGAGCCATAGGAAGGGCTTCGAGCGGGAGGCCACCTTCGGTCTCATCGTCGGCTTCATCGTGATGATGCTACTAGACACCCTACTAGGCTGAGCCTACTCCAGCAGCCTCATCTTTCTCCTTCCGATGATGATGGCGTTTAGCGTATCCCTCTTCGAGACGACACCCAGCAGCCTATGCCTATCGGCCCTATCGACGACGGGCAGTATCTCCACATCATATCGATTCATCTTTTCTAAAACCTCATAGGCCGTCTCATCGGGATGAGTGACGATGAGCCTATCCCCCATGATATCCCTAACCTTAAGCTCCCCGATCTCTTCCTGATCCAAGCCGCTGAGCTGCTTTAGGGTGATGATACCGACTAGTCTACCATCTTCTAGGACGGGGAAGGCCGTATGCTTCGACTCCAGGATCATGAAGTAGAGTATGGACAGAGGCGTATCTCTCTTCACGCTCACAACCCTCTCCAGAGGCGTCATGATCTCGGAGACCTTCACTAGCTTCAGAGGGTCGACGATGGGCTCGATCTCTATGCCCCTCCTCCTCAGCTTCAGCGTATATATGGAGCCCCTCAGGAGGAGGGTTGAGGTGAAGTAGCTCGTCGAGCATGCCACCATCAGGGCTGGGAGGAGGTGATAGTTGTCGGTCATCTCGGGGAGCATCACTATACAAGTGAGCGGAGCCTTGGCGGCCCCGGCGAAAAGAGCGGCCATTCCCACGAGGTAGTAGACGGAGGACTGCCTTGAGACGAGGGGCAACCCTGAGAGGAGGGAGGCGAAGAAGCCTCCGAACATCGCTCCCATATATAGAGAGGGGGCGAAGATGCCGCCGCTTCCTCCTGAGCCGACGGTGAGTGAGGTGGCCAACATCTTCATAATCCCTAAAAGCAGGAGAAGCCAGGCTGGTAGAGCCCCTGAGAGGGCTAGGTCTATGCCCTCGTATCCGACGCCTAGGATGCCATATCTCAGCAGGAAGACGCCAACTAAACCCGTCAAAAGGCCTCCGAGGGCTGGCCTAAGCTGTCTTTTCAGGGGTAGCCTATCGAAGAGGTCCTCCATGAAGTACAGGGTTCTAGTCCATAGAATGGCGAGGAGGCCGAAGGCGATGCCAAGGGGGAGGAAGTGGAGGACGTCCAATGGATTTCTCAGAACGTATTCCGGGGCCTTAAAGGCTGACTCTATGCCGAAGACTTCCCCCGTCACCACCATCCCCATGACGGAGGAGAGGAAGATTGGTATCACATCATAGGGTGCGACTCCTCTATAGATGACCTCCAGGCCGAAGATCGCCCCTCCAAGGGGGGCCATAAAGGTTCCAGAAATGCCGGCTGATAGACCACAGACAACGAGCAGTCTCTTATAGGCCTCATCGAGTCCAGCTAGGCGGCCTAGCAGCGATCCTATGGCTGCCCCTATCTGGGCGATGGGCCCTTCCCTACCCACACTGCCACCTGAGCCTATAGTGATGGAGGAGACGATGGTCTTAATCATAGCCACCCTCCCCCTGATATCTCCGCTCTTGGTGTGGACGGCGTCCATAACCTCGGGTACGCCATGCCCCCTTGTCTCAGGCGAGATCCATTCGATTATCGGCCCCACCATCAGTCCCCCAAGCGCCGGGAGGATCATAACGCCGAGATTGTATCCCCAGAGGTTTATAGTCAGCCGGGGGAGGAGGAGTTGGAAGAAGAGGTATCTGAAGAACCAGATCATCTTCCTGAAGACTATGGCACCTAATCCTCCGGCTATCCCGGCTAGAAGGGCTAATCCATTTATTTTACACCATATCTTTACCTCTCTCCTTATCATCCAGGCTAATCACCTCTATTTGAATCCATATTCCGATATAGATGGAGATGGAATATTCTACGGGAAAATAAAATCCCTAATTCTAGAATATGAATCTTTCGAAGTCTAAATCCGTGTGGAAACCCCTAAAAATTCAAGAATTTTATTCGATCATCTAAAATTTCTCGGCTATTCTGGGACTTTTGAAAAGTTTTTATACAGATCTAGGTTTAATAGCTGAGTTTAAGTCAGCCTAAATCGGTGGTGGAGTTGGAGAAGGACTCTCTGATGCCGCGAGACTGGAGAAAGGCGATAGCTGAGAGGATGAGTCGGGTGAGGCATAAGATCGCTGTGGTAAGCGGTAAGGGGGGAGTCGGTAAGACCCTTGTCACGGTGAACCTCGCCGCCGCCCTGGCAATGAAGGGACATGTCGGCCGAGTAGGCATCCTAGACGCCGATATACATGGACCCTGCGTCCCCAGGATGCTGGGCATGGAGGGGAGACGTCTAGAGGTTGGCCCTCCAGGCATCTTCCCCGCCTTTGGCCCTCTGAATATCAAGGTGGTCTCCATGGAGTTCCTACTCCCCTCCGGCGATTCCCCAGTCATCTGGAGGGGGCCGTTGAAGATGGCTGCCATAAGACAATTCCTCTCCGAGATCGTCTGGGGGGAACTCGACTATCTCCTCATCGATCTCCCACCTGGAACCGGCGATGAGCCCCTCAGCGTAGTCCAGCTGCTCCCCGATATGGATGGCCTCGTCCTGGTTACCCTTCCCAGCGAGGTCTCCGAGGGGGTTGTTAGGAAGGCCGTCAACTTCGCCAGAAAGGTTGGAACCCCGATCCTAGGAGTGGTGGAGAATATGAGTTACCTAATTTGTCCTCACTGCGGCGGACGTATAGAGATCTTCGGCAGCGGAGGAGGTGAACGAATAGCCAAGGAGATGAATGTCCCCTTCCTCGGCTCAATACCTCTAGACCCGAGAATCTCTCTCGACTCCGATAGGGGCGTCCCCTTCGTAATAGAGCACAGCGACACGCCGGCGGCTAGAGCCTTCATGGAGATCGTAGAGAAGATCAAACAGGCTGTGGAGGGGAGAGGATGACCAAGGTGGCTATAAGGGTGGTGATACCCATCGCAGATGAGGAGGGGCGGAGGCTCTCGGAGCACTTCGGCAGGGCACCCTACTTCGCCGTCATCACCCTCAGCAGAGGCCAAATCCTCCATAGGGAGGTGATACCGAATACAAGTGAACACTTCGGCGGATATGGCAGACCCCCAGATCGATTGCTCAGCCTCCAGCCAGATGCCGTAATCGCCGTCGACATGGGGCCAAGAGCCCTATCGAGGTTCAAGGAGGCTGGTGTAGCCGTTATACAGGCTGAGGGTCTCGATGTTGAGGCGAATCTAAGGCGCTTCCTGGAGGGCTCCCTAAGGGAGTTGACGGAGGGATGCCTGGAGGCGAGGTGGAGGTGAAGATAGCCGTAGCCAGCGGTAAGGGGGGAACCGGGAAGACGACGGTTGCCGTCAACCTCGCCCTATCCATAGGGGAGGCGCAGCTCCTCGACTGCGATGTGGAGGCACCCAACGTCCATCTACTCCTCAAACCAGGCGACGTCGACTCTAAGCCGATCTACGTGAAGGTTCCGAGGATCCTTGAGGATCGATGCGACTACTGCGGTAGATGCGCCGAAGCCTGCAACTTCAACGCCATATTCGTCGCCAGGGGTCAGATAATCCTCTTCGAGGAGCTCTGCCACGGCTGCGGTCTATGCGCCAAGATCTGCCCTCGAAGAGCCATAGTTGAGGAGGAGAAGATCGTCGGCTTCGTGAAGTGGGGGTGGGCCGGCGGCATAGAGCTGATCTGGGGTGAGCTCGGCGTCGGCGAGCCATCGCCCGAGCCAGTGATAGAGGCAGTTAAAGGCCGGATGGATGAGGGGAGAACGGTCATCATTGATGTGGCACCTGGGGCCTCATGCCCCGTCGTTAGCGCAGTCTATGGCAGCGACTTCTGCATCCTCGTCACGGAGCCTACACCCTTCGGCCTCCACGACCTGAGGCAGATGGTCGGCGTCCTCCGGAGGCTTGGCATCCCCATGGGCGTCGTCGTAAACAAGGCTGGGTTAGGCGATAGAGGTGTCTATAAATACTGTGAGATGGAGGGGATTCCCATTCTACTGGAGATACCCTTCGATAGGCGTATCGCCGAGCTCTATTCGAGGGGCATACCCTTCATCCAGGAGATGCCTGAATGGCGGGGGAGGTTTCTGAAACTTATGGACGACGTTGGGAGGCTGATGGGATGAGGCAGGTGGCCATCCTCAGCGGTAAGGGTGGAACTGGGAAGACGACGGTCGCCTCTTCCCTCGCAGCTCTCGCTGGGAGGGCCGTCATCGCAGACTGCGATGTTGAGGCCTCCAATATGCCGTTGCTCCTCAACCCGGAGATCAGGGAGCGAAGAGAATTCGAGACGAGGAAGGCTGAGATCGAACCTGAGAGCTGCCTCCGATGCGGCCTATGCATCGAGGAGTGCCGCTTCGACGCCATTAGAGATTTCCAGGTAGATCCCGTGAAGTGTGAGGGATGCGGCGTCTGCGCCTATATCTGCCCCACCGGCGCCG
>CAZEET010000023.1:0-12727 GCA_964511325.1 uncultured Candidatus Bathyarchaeia archaeon
TCCCCTCCTGGATGAGGGTGAAGGGGCTCCAGGGGACGATGGGGTCTCCGATCCTCACGCCCGTCGCCTCAGCCTCCTCCCTACTCGTCGCCCCGATGTCGATGTACATATCCTTGATGTCGACAACTTTCTTCCTCTCCTCCTCCGGCAGTATGTGTGGAGGCTTAGCTGCTATGACGCCGACGATATCTCCCTTACTGGTTCTGACGATCACCCTCTGACCCAATAACACCTGACTCCACCAGCCGCCGAGGGGATGAAACGTCAGGAAGCCCTCATCGGTGATAGAGGAGACTATGAAGCCCACCTCATCGACATGTCCAGCTAAAAGCACCCTCGGACGCTCCTTCGAACCTTTAAGGACGAAGGTCACCGAGCCTAGCTTGTCGGCGACCACCTCGTCGGCGTAGGGCTCCAGATACCTCTTCAGCAGCGAGGTGACCTCCCTCTCGAAGCCTGGAGGGCCGAAGGCCTCCATCAGATCCCTCAACAAGCCCATAGCTTTCTCATCGAACATGCCGCTCACCGCTCACTATTCTAAGACCTTCCTCCCCACCGTTATATATCCCGTATGCCCGATCATTAGGGTCTCAGGCCTTGTTCGATGCTCCTCAACGACGAATCTCCTCAGCAGTATCTCATAGGTCTCCATCTCGACGAAGGGGTGTTTCCTGAGAACGGAGACGGTTCGCATGACCTGCTCTATCGTGGGGCTGAAGGAGAGGAAGACGCCGCCCCCCTTGAGGGCTTCGTGGGCGTGGGGGACGACGAGCCAGGGCGTCGCCATGTCGAGTATTACAGCATCCACCTCTTCCTCCTCTATGCCCTCCGTGATGTCCCTTAGTTTGAACTCGACGTAGGCTTTGAGGCCGGCTCTCTCGATGTTCCTCATCGCCGCCCTCTGGAACTCAGGCCGTATCTCATAACTGTAGATCCTCCCATCAGGTCTCACGGCGTTGGCGAGGGCGAGAGTTAACGCTCCACTTCCCGTTCCGGCCTCCACAACCCTGCTTCCGGGGCCGACATCGGCCATGAGTAGTATGAAGCCCATATCTTTTGGGTAGATGACCTGAGTTCTACGCTCCGTCTTCAAAACCCTATCCCGTATAAGAGGCCTTAAGGCGTAGAACCTCACACCCAGATTGCTCTCGATGACGCATCCATAGGGCCTGCCGATGAGATCCCCAAGCTGTATGAACCCCTTATGGGTGTGGAACTCCTTCCCCTTCTTGACCTTTATTAGATATGTCCTCCTAGCGTCGAGGTATAGGAGGACGTCGCTACCCTCCTCGATGAGCTCCATCTCGATTTCTAAGGAGGGCTGAAGGCCTAAAAGCTTCCTGAGACCTGTTATCGCTGTAATTAATATCGTGAAAAAATTATTGGGGTGTTATAGGATAGGCTTCTGGAAGTGTGATCCTTTACTCGTTGTCTCCTAAGGCGATATGGCCTGGGGAGGGGATTTAAGCATTTTAGGACTCCTAGGGAGGCTCCTGTATCGTGGATAAGAGGCGAAATTCAAGGGATTGTCGGATTATATTCAAGGATTTCAAAGGGTGGAGACGTATAGAGATGCCCCTGGGATTTAGACCTTCTCTGCGTCTTGAGGCGCTCGTGCTTTAAGTTTAGGGTGATGGTATTCCTGGAACCTTTGGGAAGGGGACGGCGTCCCAGATGTATTTCAGTCCGCAGAGGTATCTGGTGAACCTCTCAACTCCTATGCCGAAGCCCGCTGAGGGCTTTATGCCTTCGCGTAGCATCTCCAGGTACCAGCCGTAGTCCTCTGGGTTGTCTCCCCTCGCCTTCATCCTCGCCAGCACCCGCTCATATTCATATTCTCTCTCGCCGCCGGATATGGCCTCACCATAGCCCTCCGGGTAGAGGAGGTCGAAGTCTCTGAGGATGCCCGGCCTCTCAGGGTCTTCCCTGTCGTAGAAGCCTCGGGCTGTTATTGGGTAGTCGATTATCCAGAAGGGTTCTTTGAAGAGGGATGAGATATGTTTCTCGGCGTCCCAGGGTATTTCCTCTCCCTGCTTTAGGTTGAATCCCTCCTCGCGTAGAAGCTCCACGGCCTCGGCGTGGGTCAGCCTCTTGAAGGGTCTGGAGGGTATCCTGAGTTCCCTGCCTAGGTTCTCAAGTTCCTCGGCGCATTCTCTCCTGATGCGTCTCAGAACATAGATCAACAGCTTCTCTCCGAGCTCCATCACCTCCATGTAGGAGGCCTCAGCCACCTCTAGGTCTAGCTGTCGGAACTCCGCGAGATGTCTCCCCGTGTAAAGGGTCTCCAAGGGTTCGAGTCTGAGATTTGGTGAGAGGGCGAAGATCCTGCCGAGCGCCGTTGCGGCCATCTGCTTGTAGAGTATCATGCTGCTCATCACCTTGAATCTCTCCCCATAGTAGTCGATGGAGACTTGCTTCGCACCCCTGATACCCGGATCCGTCACTGGCCCGACGATGGGGGCTAAAATCTCTATGAAGCCCTCACCCCTTAGGAAGTCTCTGAGAGCTGAGAGGGCTTCATCCTGAACCCTCAGCATCCACTTCATCCAGGGCTCCCTAATCTCTCTGTAACGTCTCCAGAGTCTCTCCCTCAACTCCTCAGCCCTCACGGTCATCACAGGTCTGAGGGACGCCGCCTCCGAAATTTAAAATTTTTCCATGAATCCTCGTTAATTCTACGAATATAAACATTTTAATAGGCGTCTAAATCGTAATTTTAACGATGAGGCTCGACGAGAGGGATAGGGAGATTCTCCGCATCCTACAACGGGATGGACGGGCCTCGGCGAGGGAGATAGCTGAGAGGTTGGGGTGTCCACAGACGACGATATACTCCCGTATTAAACGCCTCGAGGAGCTCGGCGTCATAAAGGGCTATAGAGCCCTCTTGGATGCTGAGAAACTGGGGAGGCCCACGACCGCCTTCATCCTCGCCTCCTTCGCCTACAGAACTCCTGGCATTAGGGAGACCCTGGATCAGAGGGAGATCGCACGGGAGATCGCCAGTTTCCCAGAGGTTCAGGAGGTCCACATCATCACCGGCGACTGGGATATCCTCATAAAGGTGAAGGCCAAAGATGTCGCCGAGATTGGACGCTTTGTAGTCGACAAATTGAGGATGGTGAGGGGCATAGAGCGGACGCTCACGTGTATGGTCTTCGACACGGTGAAGGAGACGCTCGACATCGAGATATAACTACAGCATTGTCTGGATGACTTTTATCTTATTTAGAAAATTATTAAATTGGAGGAAGGGATGTGAGTAAAACCGCCATCCTCTATCATCGAGACCTAGTTCACTATGACTTCGGTCCAGGCCACCCCTTCAGGGGAGACCGCTTCGAGCATTTCATGGCGCTACTGAGGGCTAAGGGGATCCTAGATCGCAGCGATGTGGAGCTCCTAGAGCCGGAGGCCGCTGGGGACGAAGATCTACAGCTCATCCATTCCGCTGACTATATTCGGATGGTGGAGGTGATGGCTGAGAGGCGTATACCGCTATCAGCCGACACGCCTCTGAATCCTGGCATCGTGAGGGCTGCGAGGCTGATAGTCGGCTCGGCTCTGAGGGCCGGTGGATTGGTTGCCGGAGGCCATTACAGGGTGGCGGAGGTGGTCGGTGGGGGCCTCCACCACGCTGGTAGGGACTACGGCGGAGGCTTCTGCGTCTTCAATGACGTCGCCATCTGCGCCCAGGCCCTCATGGAGCGTAGGGGTCTAAGCCGCATACTCATCTTCGACACCGACGCTCACGCCGGAAACGGAACGATGGACATCTTCTATGACAACCCCCACGTCCTCTTCATCTCTCTCCATCAGGATCCGAGAACCATCTACCCTGGAACAGGATTCGTCCATCAACTCGGTGCGGGAGAGGGTGAGGGCTACACGGTGAACATCCCCCTGCCGCCAGGGGCTGATGATCGATGTCTGGAGGTTGTCCTTCAGCGTATATTCAAGCCCCTCGCCCATGAGTTTAAGCCTGAGATCATACTACGCAACGGGGGCTCGGATCCCCACTTTCAAGATGGATTAGCGAGCTTAGGATTCTCCCTCAGCGGCTTGAGGCGTATAGGCGAAGTGGTCGCCGAGGCCGCCTCCGAGGTGGGCTGCGGAGTTGTTGACCTCTGCTGTAGCGGCTACAATCCCGAAACGGTCGCCATGGGATGGCTGGCGCTGCTCTCGGGGGTTGCAGACTTCGATGTCGATCTCAAGGAGTCTGTGGAGCCTCCGAGGGCTGGTAGGGGGATCTTTGAGAGAACCCTGAGAGTCATCGAGGAGTTGGAGAGGCTTCTAAGTGAGTATTGGAGCCTCTAAAATGTCAGGATGTAATTGATGGTGCTCACGCCTTAGATGATGCTAACTAAGCCTCCTAAGGCTTCTGGAGATGGTGTATAGCACTTGGGGGAGGACGAGTGGCGTGAGGACCTTCCAATATCTAAGCCTTCCAGCCTCCCTCAAGGTTCTGACGTTCCCCCCACCCTCCAGGTAGCCCTGGGCGAAGAGCTCGACGAGCCTCTCGGCTCCCTCTAATGGGTCGAGGGGATTCGCATAGCGCCCTGAGAAGTAGAGGAACTCGGCGACGTCCCAGGAGGCATCCCCTCCCTTGGATCCCTGCTCCAAATCGACGAGGTAAGGCGTCCCATCGGAGAGGATGAAGTCGTCGGGCTTACAATCGCCCACCGTCGCCCCTAAGCCGTGGATGAGGGCGAGGTTCTCACCCAGCTTCCTTATAGCCTGCTTATCCTCCTCGGAGCCCTCACCTCTTAAGATGCCTCTCACCACCCCGACGAGGGATGGACCCTCAACGTATTCCTTCACCAGTAGGCGATCCCTGAAGCTGGCATATAGAACCATGGGGACTGGTATGCCCCCACGGCTTAGGAGCAGTGTGGATGCGCATTCGCGCTCCATCCGTTCACGGCCTGCGATGGCGAACCCTCTGGTCCCAAGGGTCCAGAGGGCTACCGGCGCCCACTTCAGGCTAGTCCAGTTTGGATACCACTTAACCACAGCCCTACGTTGCTCCCCCTCCACCTCATAGGTCAGCAGATAGACCTCGTTTAAGACGCCTCCAATTCTCCTCAGCTCAACCTCCTCAGCCTCAGCTCCAGGCTCCAGTTTCGAGACGAGTTCCTCTACGCCGACAGATTCCGAGAGGCTTGTGAGGCCCCTTGCCGTGGGGAAGTATAGGAATCTTTCCGGCTGGGGCAGCCTCTGCCTAAGCCTTGGAAGCGCCTCCTCTATGAGTGGGTAGAGGGGCAGTCCCCTTAATAGGTCGAGGATGCCACTCACACCGTCGGCTATGAGCTCCCTGATCGCCCTCCTAATGGCTTCCAGCTGCTCGGGGGTCTTCGGCCCTCCCCTCAGGACGCCCTCGATGTATCCTCCATCGATGGTGATGTATCCCTCCTCCAGCCGTATATATCCTTCCTCCTCCAATCCCCTGAGGGTCTCAAGGAAGCTTTGAGGTATGGCCTTCTCAACGGCGTTAAGCTCCTCCTCCGCCTGGGGTAAGATGTGGGAGAGAGACATGAGGATGTCATAGGCGAAGTATCTGGGGTCTATGCATAGCTCCCTTGACAGCTCTGGCCTCTCGAGGATTAGGGCTCTAAGGCTCTCCAGGATTTTCCTCCTCCTATAGGTCTCCTCCCACCTTGAGAGATATTCTCCGCCTATGATGGCCCTGTAGGGGATGAGGAGTCTCCCGGCGGCTGTATCCAGCAGCGTCGAGGCCTCCACATCCCCCTCGAAGAGTTTCCTCTCAACCATGAGGAGGTCCAATCTCCAATCCCCCAGCCTTAATCGGCGTCTCCATACGCCCCCGCCCTCGAGGATCCCCAAGGCTGTGATCTCTCCCAGCGACTTTGACAGCCTATTATAGGCTAAGGCGACGGCGGCTCTCCCAGCCTTTGCGGCCTCCTCCTTCAGTCTCTCCTCGATCTCCTCCAACGATTTCAATTGAGATCCACAACCCTATTTGCCTTGTCGCTGTTCTAAACTGTAGATATTAATAGGGTGAAGGGGAATCGCTGGATGTGGATCGCCGTCGACTACTGGCCTACGTGATCTTCGCCCTAGTTTTAGGCCCCACACTCATCTCAGCCATCCCCCTCATCGCACCTGAGAAGAGGGAGGCCATAGAGGTCGGTGAATCGATGAAGGCTGTGAGCCCTCAGGTCTCAGCTGATGATAGGGGTGTGAAGCCTGAGATCAGCTTCGACAAGGTTGAGACCGAGAGTGGGCGTAAACCCATACCGCTGCCCCTGCTCTGGCTCCTCAATCTCTTCATAGCCCTATTGGTTTACCTCATCGCCAGGCATCTCATCCCCTAAGCCTCTTAATCCCCTCGTATACCTCGTAGGCTCTCCTACGGAGCTCCCTCGCAGAGGCTTTGAAGCATGCCCCCGCCGTTTCCACTATCAGGGAGGCCGCGGCGGAGGCGACGGCCCCGCACCAGGGTGGCTCCCCACCCTTTAAGCGCTCTAAGAGATATGCGGCTAGATAGACGTCTCCAGCCCCTGTTGGGTCTACGGCCTCAACCCTATAGGCTGGAATCCTGTAGGCCTCGTCGCGGAGCGACAGTATCGCCCCCTCATCGCCCAAGGTGGCGATGGCCTCCCCTACGCCGAGTTCATTAAGTCTCCTCAAAGCCTTCAAAGGGTTCTCCACCCCGGTTATCAGCCTCAGCTCCCTGAAGGTGGATTTGTAGACGTCTACGGCTGAGAGAAGCTCTAGGTCGAGCCAGGGCCTCAACCCTATCGAGCCATCTCGGTTTAGGGTTCTGAGGTAGCCCTGGGGGTCTAGGGCGAGGCTTTCAGCATCCATCAGCCTTAGAGCCGTCTCCCTGGGAATCTCGCCGATGATCGGTGCTAGCATCACCCTATCCCTAGGGGCATCTCCCACCTCCTCTGGTTTTATGTCATCGCAGATCGCCTCCACCGAGAGTCTACGTTCACCGCCCCTATAGTCGAGGATGAAGCGTGTTGTCTCGGCTTCATCGACGACGACCGGCTTCAGACCGAGCTCTTCAAGCTGGCTTCTAAACTCCTCGGGGAGATCTCCCCCAACCTTCGTGACGGCGTCGATCTCTAAGCCTAGGAGTCTAGCTGAGGCGGCTGCATAGGTCGGCGGCCCTCCAAGCTGGCTCCTCGACTCATCCTCCATGATTATCCTGTCGATGGCTATATGGCCCACAACCGTTAGACTCGACACATCATCTTAGAGATTATACGAGGGTATTTATAGGAGGCCGCCCTCTACATTGGAGATGCCTAAGAAGAGGAGTAGCGGCGGTAGATCCAAGGGGTCTAAGGGGCGTTCAGGGGTAGTCCAATGTAGCTACTGCGGGGCCCTCGTCCCGAGGGATAAGGCGAAGAAGATCACCCGATGGAGCTCCGTCGTCGATCCCCGGCTCTGGAAGGAGTTGAAGAAGATGGGGGCGAGGATCTCCAGGTATCAGGTTACCCGCTACGCCTGTATAAGCTGCGCCGTCCACTATGGCATAGTGAAGATCAGGTCTAAGGAGGAGAGGAAGCTTAGAGCCCCCATCAGGAGGCGCTAGGTTTGAGGGCCTTATAGGCGTGGAGGGCCCTCTGGATCACCGTGATGTGGGTGAGTAGGGCCAATAGGAGGATGCTGAGGGGGAGGGCCTCGGCCTTTAGGTAGGTGAGGAGAGTCGATGCCGACAGCAGTATGACTCTCTCCCCCCTCTCAGCTATGCCTACGCCCGCCATGGAGACGCCTTCAACCTCTGCTCTAGCTCTGGAGTAGCTGACTAGAAGCGAGCCTGCGAGGGCTGCTAGACCATAGATCGGGGGGCAGAGGCCTGCGACTGTGATGGAGGCTAGGACTATGGCGTCTGAGTATCTATCGGCGAGGGAGTCTAGGAAGCCTCCGAGGGGTGAGGCCTCACCCCTAATCCTGGCTAGAACCCCGTCGAGGGCGTCCATTAGACCTGAGAGGAGGAGGAGAAGCGAGGCCGCCAGGGGCATCCACACAGCCCTATGGAGGTTTAGGTAGCAGAGGGCGGAGAGCATTGAGATCGAGAGTCCAAGGAGGGTTAGATGATTGGGCTTTAGCCCCATATCTGAGAGAAGCTGGGCGAGGGGTTTAACCACCTCCTGGAACCACTCCTTAAGTCTGCTTGAGACCAACTCCCCCATCCACCATGTTTCTCAACCCTTAAGTCTTAACCGGTAAGGGGTTGAAACAATCTTGATATAATCGAGTGTGGGTTTAGAGGTGAGGTGTTGGAGGGCCGAATTTGGAGGAGTCCTACCTCGTCCCAGACCCCCTCGGCCCGGGATATGTCAAGGTTTTAAGAGCCTCGAATCTCCCTGGGAGGCGCCTCCTAAGAAGGGGGAAGGTTCGAGACATCTATGATCTGGGGGAGGAGCTCCTACTCGTCGCCACGGATCGCATATCGGCGTTCGACGTCGTCTATCCAACGTTGATACCCCATAAGGGGGTGAGCCTCCACGCCCTCTCGGTCTACTGGTTTCAGAAGACTAAAGACATCTTCCCAAATCACTTCATCGAATCCGTCGATGAGAGAACCATGAGGGTTGTAAAGGCTGAGCGCATAGACATCGAGTGGATATGTCGAGCCTACCTCTACGGCTCAGCCTGGAGGGCCTATAAGCGTGGCGTCAGGGTCATCAGCGGTGTTAGGCTTCCAAACGGCCTGCAGATGGCTGAGGAGCTCCCAGAGGTCATATTGACGCCGACGACGAAGAGCGAGACTGGACATGACGTCGAGCTATCCAAGGCCGAGGCCATCGATAGGGGTCTCGTCACCAGGGATGAGTGGAGCGAGCTGGAGGAGGCGACCTATAGCCTCTTCGATTATTACCGCAGGGAGGCTGAGAGGAGGGGGATCATAATACCAGACTTTAAACTTGAGTTTGGGAGGTGGAGGGGCATCCTCATCCAGATAGATGAGCCTCCAACCCATGACTCGGCGAGGTTCTGGGATATGCGCCGCTATGAGCCTGGCAGACCCCAGGAGGCCCACTGCCTCGACAAGGAGTTCCTGAGGGAGTATCTACGCCGCATCGGCTATACCGGAGACGGGGAGCCACCTGAGATTCCAGGCCCCGTTGTTAGGGAGGTCTCGAAGCGATGCGTCGCCTCCTATGAGGTTCTCAGCGGACGTCGACCCTTAGACGCCTTCGACCTCAAAACCGTCGATGAGATTATGGAGGAGCTATCCGATGAGTCTCCATGAAAACTGCGGCGTCTATGGCATATACGTCGAAGATGGTGAGGCCCTCCCCTACCTGTATTGGGGGTTGCTAGCTCAGAATCACCGCGGCCATCAAAGCCATGGCTTCGCCACCCTCAGCGATGGCATACACCTCCACAGGGAGCTGGGGATGATACCGGCCCTATCAGGGGAGGAGTTGAAGGCCTTCATGGAGGGCCTCCCCGGGAAACTGGGCATCGGAAACGTCAGGTATACCACTTCAGGCTCCGCCGATAGAGAGTCGCTGAGGAGGAATGCAATGCCTGTGTTGGAGCGTGGCAGCCGATGCTCCATCGCATTATCCTTCAACGGTAACATCGTAAATGTGGGGGAGCTCCGCAGCTACCTAGGCCTACCCGATGATCTCTCGGATGCCTACGCCCTGAATAGGCTGCTACTGAGAACATTGGAGGATGAAGGCTCCATCCAAGAGGCTGTCAAGCTCTGCATGGATCAGGTGGAGGGAGCCTATTCAACCATCTGCCTAATAGACGATGGAACCCTCCTGGCCTTCAGGGATCCCTTAGGCATAAAGCCCCTATGCTACGGCTGCGGCAGGGGCATAACGGCCTTCAGCTCTGAGAGCGTCGGCCTAGATATAAATGGCTTGGAGTACTGCGGCGAGATCTCCCCGGGGGAGATGCTCTGGATAGAGGAGGGGAAGCTTCACAGGGAGCAGGTTGGATACTGCGGCCACAGAGCTTTCTGCGCCTTCGAGTTCGCCTACTTCGCCAGGCCTGACTCCCTCTTCAATGACCACTACGTCTACGAGGCTAGAGTCAAGTTTGGAATGAATTTGGCCAGGCGATTTGAGGATATCGCCTCTCGATGCGATGTGGTCATCTCACTTCCGGAGACTGCGAATGACGCCGCCTACGGCTTCCACATCGCATCGGGGCTGCCCTGGGAGATGGCGACTAGGAGGCATAGATACGTCACCCAGAGGGCCTTCATCTCCAAGGCTGAGGAGAGGGAGCTCATCCTCGCTAGAAAGGTGAACATCTTAACTAGAAAGATCAGGGGTAGGCGTCTGGCCGTCGTAGATGATAGCATAGTGCGAGGCGACACCACCAGATCTGTCGTCCGTCGTCTAAGGGCTGCAGGTGCTAAGGAGATACACCTCTTCATCACCTATCCACGCATCATAGGCCCCTGCTTCTACGGCATCGATATGGCCACCTACAGCGAGCTCATCGGAGCCTGGAGGGAGCCTGAGGAGATCGCTGAGGAGATCGGGGCTGACAGTGTTAACTATCAGCCCATAGAGGACTATGTGAGGGCGACAGGCATGAGCAGAGATGAGCTGTGCCTGGGCTGTGTGACTCGACGATATCCGACGCCTAGAGCCGATGAGATGGCCCGGGAGATGTGGGAGAGGCTTCAAAACGGCGAGGAGGAGAGGGGGAGGATCTACGAGGGATGGTGTTAAGAACTCTACAGCTCACCACTAGGATGTATGGATGTCGATAGAGATGTGGAGAAAATCCGGGAGGACTTCCCTCTTCTAAGGCATGTGACTTTCCTCGACTGCGCCAACATCTCCACGCCGAATAGGCGTTGGCTCGAAGCCATAATGGAGTTCTGGAGGCTGCGGCTGGCTGGGAGAGACGACATAGCAAACCATCCATTTCTCTCCGAGAAGGCGATGCATGCGAAGAAGGAGGCTGCTAAGCTGATCAACGCGAAGGAGGAGGAGATATGCTACATCTATCGAGTCGTCACAGCGCTCAACCTAGTTAAGATGCTGATAGATTGGAGGAGGGGGGACAATGTCGTCTTCACGGATCTCGCCTACCCCTCCTCCAGCCATACATGGTTCAACCTGAGAAAGCTAGGCGTCGAGATGCGGCGAGTCAGAAACGTCGACGGCGTCATAAGGCTTGAGGACTTGGAGAAGGCCATCGATGACCGCACCAGGATCGTCTGCATCAACCAAACCGCCTGGACGACGGGCTTCACCTACGATGTCAGGGCCGTCTGCGAGGTGGCGCATGAGCATGGAGCCCTCGTCGTCGACGATGCCTTCCAATCCCTCGGCGCCGTGGTCTGCGACGTCAGGGAGATGGATGTCGACATCCTCATCTCAGGCAGCTATAAATGGCAGTGCGGCCCAGAGGGGGCTGGAATCTTCTATATAAAGGAGGAGCTCATCGAGGAGTTTGACCCCTTCTACTCGAACTACCTCAACATCGAGACTCCACGTGGAATAAGGTTCTGGTATCCGGATCACGACAACGTCAAGGATTATGAGTATCCACCCGTGCGGACGGCCGACCGCTTCGACATGGGCATGTGCACCGGCGACATCCTATGGGGCTGGGATGAGGCCTTGAGGTATCTCAACGAGCTGGGGCCTGAGGCCATAGAGCGGAGGGTTAAGCGTCTCGGAGGCTACTGCATCGAGCGGCTGAAGGAGCTGGGTTGTAAGGTTAACACCCCTGAGGAGCCTGATATGAGGCATGGCCTCATATCCTACACGACGGGGAGATACAGCGTCGACAAGGAGAGTTTTGAGGCGATGCGAAGCAATATGCCGAGGCCCATAGTGGTCTCTTTGAGGTATCAGGGTGGGGTGGGCGGCGTCAGGTTCTCTATACACTTCTACAACACCGAGGAGGATATCGACCACGCCATAGAGGTTCAGAGGAGGGTCTTAAAGCGGCATAGCTAGCCCTCAGCGAGCTCCAATATCTTTCTCGCCTCCCCCCTCAGCCTTGAGGCCCTGGAGGATGGGATTGAGGGCGGCAGCTGGGCTGAGAGGAGCTGCTTGAGGGTGAGTATGCCCCCAGCTGAGAGGCTCTCCAGCTCCCCCTCGCTGAGGCTTCTCAGCATCGTGATCGGGTAATGCCCCGTCTCCTCGATGAGTTGATCTATGCCTCCACTCTCAGGGGTGTTCCAGCCGAGGTATTTGATGCCGACGCAGTCGGCGTATCTACTGGCATGCATCGTCAGCTTCGTATTTGTGGCGATGAGAACCCCATCGATCCTGTAGGGGTTCAATCCCATCCTATAGCCCTCTATTAGGTCGTCCCACTTCGCCTTCGCTGCGAGGGCTACCTCGAAGGGTGTATAGGTATGTGAATTCGAGTGGTGCTTCACCTCCAGATAGATGGTTTTACCCTCCATGTGTATGATGCCGTCCACCTCATGGGTGGCGCATCTACCCCTGAGAATTCTATTCCCCTCCACCCTGTGGCCTCTCCCCCTCAGCAGTATGCGTATATACTCCTCGAAGTCCGGCTTAGGCCGTAAGGCTCCCAGGGCTGACTTCAGGTCTCTCCTCAGCGAGACGGCAGGCTCATATTCGCTGAGATGTTTGAAGGCTGCTTCGAGTATCTCCCTGGTCGATATGCCGTCGTAGGCCTCCTCCTCGATGCGTCTGGCGATCTCCTCAGCCACAGACCTCGAGGCTCCGATCCTCATAAGGGTCTTAATGATCTTCCCCCTCTGGAAGGGCTCCCTACGCCCATCCCACTTCAC
>CAZEET010000024.1:0-12505 GCA_964511325.1 uncultured Candidatus Bathyarchaeia archaeon
GCTGGCTGAGGAGCATGACCTCCTCGTCATCTCCGATGAGATCTACAGCGAGTTCATATGGGATGGTCAAAGATATGTGAGTATGGCCTCCATACCTGGAATGAAGGAGAGAACCGTCGTGGTGGTCAGCTTCTCAAAGACCTTCGCCATGACAGGCTGGAGGCTGGGCTACCTCATCGCCCCGGGAGGTCTAGTGGAGCAGATGCTGAAGATCCAGGGCAACATGGTTCTCTGCCCCACAGCCCACGTCCAGATGGCCGGAGTCGCGGCCCTAACGGGGCCATGGGAGCCGATAGAGAAGATGGCTGAAGAATATAATCGACGAAGAGAATATCTTGCTAAGCGCCTAAACGAGATCGAGGGCATCAAATGCCCCAAGCCTGAAGGAGCCTTCTACCTCTTCCCAGACATCTCGGAGATCTCAAAGTCCAGCATGAAGTTCTGCGAAGACCTGATGAAGGAAAAGCATGTAGCCATAGTCCCTGGATCAGCCTTCGGCCCCCATGGAGAGGGACATGTCCGAATACCCCTCGTCAAGCCCATAGAGGTGTTGGAGGAGGCCGCTAACAGGATAGAGGCCTACGTTAAGGAGCATAGAGCCTAACTCCTTTTTTCAAACCCTAAATCTATAAGGCATCTAAACCTATATCGAGTGGACTAGAATTGCCATCGGACTGGGCCAAGGAGATGGCTAAGCTCCTACGCTCAGGGGCAACCATGCTCAGCTACAGCTGCCCCGAATGCGGCTCGCCGCTATTCAGATTGAAGAGCGGGGAGATATGGTGCGCAAGATGCCAGAAACGGGTCATCATCCTAAAGGAGGGCGA
Source organism: uncultured Candidatus Bathyarchaeia archaeon (assembly GCA_964511325.1). Lineage (GTDB taxonomy): Archaea > Thermoproteota > Bathyarchaeia > TCS64 > B23 > B23. The sequence continues at coordinate 828 of CAZEET010000024.1, forward strand.
GGATGAGGCGGCTGTCGTCCAGCAGGAGCTCCTATGGGAGAACCTTGAAGGAGCCATTCTCAGAAAGCTCTCAAGCCTCAGCGACCTCCTCGCAGCGGAGGAGGAGCCGATGAGGATCAGGGAGATCGCCGAATCCATCTCAACGCTGCTGGCGTCGCTCCAGAGGCTGAGGAGGCTGAAGAAATAGACATTCTCAACGCCTGATCCGCTCCACAACGAGTTCGAGGAGCTCCTCATGGACTTCTTCCACAGGCCTCTCTGCATCGATCCTAACTAGCTCCCCCACCTCTACAAGTCTTAGATACATCTCCCTCACCCTCCGTTGAGTCTCATAATCCTCATAGGCGGTTAACCTCCTACCCCTCAATCTCTCCAGGGCAGTCTCAGGCTCTATGTCAAGGAACACAACTAGATCAGGCTTCAGGGTATAGTGGTTCAGAGCTCTAATCCAATCGACGTTGACGCCTCCAGCCCCCTGATAGGCGATGGAGGAGTGGAGATAGCGTTCAGAGACCACTATACGCCCAGCCCTCAGAGCCGGCTTGATGACTTCCTCGACATGGTGAAGTCTATCAGCGGCATAGAGCAGAGCCTCAACCGATGGAGAGAAGCGAAATCCCTGTTCGCTCCGCTTCCTCAGCAGCCGACCAATCGGGCCGTCGCTGGGTTCACGAGTCTCAACAACCTCATAGCCTAGCTCCCTCAACCTCTCAGCGAGGAGTCTCCTATGCGTCGATTTCCCAGAGCCATCTATGCCTTCGAGGACTATGAAGAATCCACGTCTAGGGGTCATCCTATAAAGGAGACTCAGGGAGTTGGATAAAACATCTTTGAGTAGCTTTAAAGGCCTCGGAGACTAAAGGGAGGTGATGAAGTGGGGAGAGGTTAAAGATCCGATACACGGCTACATCGAGCTCTCGGAGGCTGAGAGGGCAGTTTTAGATACCTGGCCGGTTCAGAGGCTTAGGCGTATAAGGCAGCTAGCTATGGCTCATCTAACCTATCCCGGGGCTGAGCACAGCAGGTTTCAGCACAGCCTCGGAGCCATGCATCTCTCAGGCCTCTTCGGAGAGCGGCTGAGAGACCTCGGCCTCATAGATGAAGAAGATTTGAAGCTCCTCAGATTAGCTGGACTACTCCACGACATAGGACATGGCCCCTTCAGCCATCTCTTCGAGGAGCTCCTAGAGAGGCGAGGGCTGAGCCATGAGGAGTTAGGTCGGAGGATCATCGTGGAGACAGTGGTGGCCGACGTTCTCGGCGACTATGGCTTCAACCCCGAGAAAGTCGCCGATCTCTCCGTCGGTCGCCTCAGAGGTAGGGGCTTCCTCAATCAGGTGGTGGCGGGCCAGTTCAGCGCCGATACGCTGGACTACCTCGTCAGGGACAGCTACTACACCGGCGTCGAGTATGGACGTGTCGACGTCCGTAGGCTAATAGACTCCGTCGACGTCTTGGACAACATCCTATCGATGGATATGGCGGCCCTCTACGCTCTGGAGGCCTTCCTCATCGCCAGGTATGAGATGTTCAAGGCCGTCTATTTCCACAGAACCGTTAGGGCTGCCTCGGTGATGCTCGTCAGGGCCATGGAGCTGGCCGATGAAGCCCTAGATCTAACGGATTTCAAATCTCTCGACGACTACCTCAGCCTCGACGATGAGGGGGTGCTATCGATGCTCCTAACCCTAGAGGGAGAGCTGGAGACGGCCAGAAGGATAGCTGAGATGCTGCGGGGGAGGAGACTGTTGAAATGCGCCTATGAACGCTTCCTCGGGGAAAGGGAGCTCCAGAGCCTAAAGCTGGAGAGTGAGGAGCTGGAGGAGAGATTGGCTGAGAAAGCGGGGGCTGATAGACGCTTCTTAATCGTCGATGTCTCAACAGCCCCATCGGTTCCATATAATCCGGGGAGCAGCAGGCCGGAGGAGATTAGACTCTTCATCAGGGAACCCGATGGATCAAGGAGATGTGTAAACTTCAGCGAGGTCTCACTCCTCGCGTCGGTTCTTCTGGGGTACATAAACATTCTAAGGGTCTACTGTAGGGCTGAGGACTTAGATGCTGTGAGGAGGGAAGCACGAAGATTTTTCGAGGTGAAGGATTAGAAATCGATGTATCCCTCATCGGCGTTGACGATGAGGTGATCACCGCTCCTAATCAGCTTCAGGGGATTCTCCTCGAGGCGATCCATGAGGGGGATCCCAGCCATGGCGCATCCGGTGGCGATTATGGTCTCCGTCTCGAGATTTATGATGGCTGCAGGGGCTGTCCCCCTCTTATGCATGCGGTAGATGATGTAGCAGCCTACGGTGCTGCCTCTTCCATGGGGGAAGATGAAGACTCTGTCTGCTATGCTCTCCCCCTCTAGGGGGTGGCCTCGCTCCGTTATCACGCCGGTCTCTGGATCTACGCCTCCATAGAAGCTGAAGGGTGTGGAGCTGACTATGGCTTCACCCTCGGCGTATCCGCCGACTATGCGTCGCCCCCTAACTCTCATCCCCCTCACCTAAAAGCCCCCTAAGCGATGCAATTTTCACCTCGAAGCCCATGGAGGAGAGGTAGTGGGCAGCCTTGAAGCTGTCCGTCACCACCTCCCTCCAACCCATCTCCCTTAACGGAGCCACCACCATACATGTGTCCCTATAGACTCGGCCTCCAGCATTCTCTATGGCGTCGATGATGCCAAGCCGCTCAGCCTTCTCATAGACGCCTCTGCTGGTGAAGGCCCAGAGCCTCTCACCGCTACGACGCTCCAACAGCCGGGCGATCTCCATGAGCTCTCTAAGGCTGCAGTGAGGACATCCAATACAGATGATGGCATCCTCCCCAGCTCCCTGGAAACGTTCAGCCACCTCCCCTAGGTTTTCAGGCTTTATGGGTATACGCTCCAAGCCTTCGAGATGCCCATTCATCCTCCTCGCCTCCGGCGTTATGCCCTCGATATGGTAGAGGGCTACGCCCCCCGATGTGGCTATAGCTGCGGAGAGGGCCTTAAGCTGCTCTATGCTGGCACCCCTCAAACCCCTAATATAGGGGACGCTTCGACCTGCGACCTCGCCGATGAGGTAGCCGAGAGCTCCATAATCCAGCTTAGAGCTCACTCTGGCCTTCACCTCGACGATGATGCTCGGCCTCCTATTCTCCTCCAACCTGTAGCCGTGCAGCGGCGCCCTGCCCGTGATGGCTGAGGCGAGGGCCGTCGGCCCCGTCTCCCTATTTGTTTTTGCTCCCAGAACGGAGTTGGCGTAGGCGACGGCTGAGGACTCAGCCCACGCCACCTGGCTTCCCATCCTCGGCCTATGCCCTACAAGGTAGGGGGTGCAGGTGCAGGTGGCTTCGACGCCCATACGCCGGTAGGCCTCTATGATCCTCAGCTGACCCTCGGCGAAGTTAGCTGGGACGCCCATCTCCCTCCAGCGTTCTAGGTCCATACCAGCGGGGTTTAGGGTCGCCCTTATATGCACTCGAGCGCCAAGCTCGGCTTGCTCCTCTAGATAATCCAATCCGGCCTCACCGAGGTTCTTATAAGAGACGCCTGAGATGTGGGCGTTCTCCACCTCGATGAGCCTCTCAGCCTCGAAGACCTCCCCGAGGGCGACGAGTAGGCTCATGGCTCTGGCCACGGCTTCCCCCATCTCGCCTTCAAGCATCTCCTCTTCAAGTTGAGTTAGATACATCCCAGCCTCCCCAACAGCCGTTTAACACGCTCTGACAGCGGTATCTCAGCTCTCTTGAAGTGATGTTCAGGCTTGGACAGCGGCCTAGTGGCGTCTACGCCGACCTTACAGCCCAGCTCAAGCCTCTGATCCGAGGCGGGATCCAGACTTGAAACTCTGACGTGAGGTATGATCACCAGATCTTCGTCGCCTCTAAATCTCGTCGCTATGGCCCACTCCACCTCCTCAAGGTCGTAGGGATCTACGTCCTCGTCGACGACGATGGCATGCTTAAGGCTGGGATGGGCTGCGAAGATGGCCATCAATACATTCTTAGGGTCTCCCTCACGGAATTTCCGGATGCTGACGACGCAGTGGAGCCATCCACAGCCCCCAGGGGTGAGGTTTACGCCCCGGACATGGGGCGTTACGCCTCGGACATACTCCCATATCTTAGCCTCCCGTGGCAGACCCATCAATAGGCGATGCTCCATCCCAGAGGGGAGGAGAGCCTGATAGATGTAGTCAGCCCTATACATGGCGCCCACCACCTCTATAACCGGCTGCCTCCGCTCCACATCGTAGGTTCCCGTCAGATCGACGAAGGGCCCCTCAACAGCCGTCTCGCCGACCCTTAGACGCCCCTCTAAGACAAGCTCAGCGTCGGCTGGCGCGAGGGCGTCGACGTGTTCGCACTCCGTCAGTTTGAGGCCTCCACCCATCAGGGCGTTGGCCACATCGAATTCTGAGACCCCGTAGGGAGCCGGCGTCGACGCTGCTAAGAGAACAGCGGGATGTAGCCCTATCGAGATGCTGACATCTATACTTCCCACGCCGCTCTCCTTGGCAGTCTCAACGATTCGATATAGATGCCTTGGAACTATCCTAAGCGTCAATCTATGGTTGTCGAGGACGAGAAGGCGATGTATAGAGACGTTCTCAACCTCTCCGTCGAGAGTCTTGGCGTAGAGGGCGGCGGAGGTGATGTAGGGACCTGGATCCCTCTCGAAGTGGGTGAGAATGGGGAATTCACTCAGCTTTGGTCCATCCACCATCTCCTCCTTCACGGGGCCGTCGCCGATCTCACATCTCCGTGGATTCTTAACAGCCCAGAGAAGTCTTTCATAGAGCTTTCCGCCCTCGACGCCTAAAGCCATTTGGAGAAGTTCCCTGCTGGAGCATAGGCCGGCTGCCACCCCGTGCTTATGGCCCTCAACCTTTTCAAAGAGTAGGGGTCTGCCATCTAGATGCTTTATAACGGCGGCGATCTCGAATCGGGTTGAGAGCTCCTCCTCTATGTGGAGAAGCCTTCCCTCGGAGTCAAGCTCCTTTAGGAAGCCCCGTAGATCGCTCAATGCTCCCTCACCAGCTCTTCCATTAGTTTCATGAGGATTCTACCGGCGGAGACCCCTAGGCCTTGAGGGAGGTTTATCGAGACTAGGGCCATCTTCCCATAGAGATGGGCTAGACGTTCGCCGATGACCTGCCCCAGCATCCGATCCCTATCGCCTAGGAGAGGCGATGAGACGCCCCCCGGCATGGAGATGGTGAGGGTTCCAAGCTTAGGCTCATCGCCAAGCCAGAAGAGGGCGATGACGGCGTTCCCAAGCTCTAGTAGAGCAGCCCTCAGTTGACGGCCCTCAAAGAGGGTCTCCGCCGTTGAGAGTTCCAAGCCCATTTGATAAAGTCTAACGCGATGGGAGATGTTAAGCGTTCCCCTCGGGATCATACTAAGGGTGAAGCCTTGAAGCTATTAGTGCTGGGCGACATCCATAGTAATTTCACAGCCCTTGAACGAGTGCTAGAGGACGCGGGAAGCTGGGATATGGCCCTCTGCCTCGGGGATATAGTGGGATACGGCCCAGACCCTGAGAAGTGCATCTCCGAGGCTAAGATGCGGGGATTTAGATGCATAGCGGGAAACCATGACGCCGCAGTGGCCTCGGGGGAAACTTGGGGCTTTAATCCCTACGCCGCTGCGGCGGTTCAGATAAATCGGAGACTCCTGGGGTTAGACGCCATAAGATGGCTAGGTGGGTTACCTAGCCATCTCAGCCTGGAGGTGGAGGGAATTCGCATCGCGCTATATCACGGGAGCCCCAGAGACCCCCTCAACGAGTATATCTTCCCTCATGAGGCCTATGTATTGGCTGAGAGGATGTTGAGGATGGCGGGAGCGGATCTATTGCTTCTAGGGCATACACATGTCCCCTATCTAATTAGGGTTGATGGCCGATACCTGGCAAATCCAGGATCCGTTGGGCAGCCTAGGGATGGGGATCCTAGAGCTAGCTATATGCTGATCGAGGTAGATGGAGGAGAGGTCTCCATCCAGCATAGAAGGGTTGAGTATGACATCGACGATGTAGCCGAGAGGATGAGGAAGCTAGGTCTTCCCGAGTTCCTCGCCTCTAGGCTATACTATGGCTATTAAACGTAGCGCTTCAAACCCTTTTTAGAGATCGACTAACCTATTATGATGCCTATGGGGGAGTCTCCACCCTTAGAGGTTCGAACTCATACGGCTCTCCACGTCTTGAAGGGCGCTGTCCAGAAGGTTTTAGGGGCGAAATGGACAGCCAGTGTCCATGTTAGGGGATCACGTGGATGCCTGATCGTTAAGTATCATCGGAAACCTTCAAAGGAGGAGATGGAGAGAGTTGAGATTGAGGCAAATAGAAAGATCGAGGAGGATGCCCCTATAGAGGAGTTGGAGATGAGCAGGGACGAGGCCGAAGAGCGTTGGGGAGATGCCATCTATGACCTCTTCCCCCTGCCGCCGGGGGTTAAGAGGCTTAGGATTCTCCACATTGAGGATTGGAATGTTAACGCCTGCCGCGAGAGACATACGAGGACGACGGGTGAGATCGGGAGCCTCAAGATCAGGAAGTTTAGGTATCGACCATCTAGAGAGCTCCTGGAGATAAGCTTCGACATTCTCGACGAGTAGCTTCACCTATCTAACCCTCATCACCCTCTCCTCATGGTAGCCTGTGATGACCCTCATATAGCCCCGTAGAGCCTCATCCAGCTCAGGGTCGCCTGTATCGACGGTTAGGGCTTCGAGATTCCTCAGCTTATTGGGGGTGGCGATGACTATGATGTGATCCAAGCCGACTCTGCGGAGAATCCTTGGACTTATCGGTTGATTCCCCCTCCCCAGCAGCGAGCCTTGACCTCCAAGGGGGGATAGAACTATCCAGGTCTCACCCTCCTCGACGACCCTGAGTAGATCCTCCTCGGAGGCGTCCCTCACGATGACTCTGTCATCTCTGACGACGTCGATGCCGAGAAGGGTTTTCTCCACCCCTAGAAGCTCAGCTACCTTGGCCACCGTCGACCCTGGACCCAAGATATAGTTGACGCCGGGCCTCATCATCTCCACGACTCTGGCGGCGATAGACTCCTTCATCAACTCCTCATCGACGGCCGCCACCGTCTCCTTTCCACTTAGAAGTAGATGTGGGGTGTAGGGCGTTTTGGCATAGCCCTTCAACGTGGCGGTCAATCGTCCGGCTCTATAGGCATCCTCATCGATGTCCATCACCTCCCTCTCGACGATCTGGGTCTCATCATTGAGGTATTTTATGAGAAGTTGAGCTGCAGCCCTGGGCGTGGGGGCGAAGACGGCGCTAAACATTTTAACTCCGGCGGGTATCCCGAGGATCGGGATCTCCATATCTATGGCGTCGACGATGTCGCAGGCCGTTCCATCGCCTCCGGCGAAGATGATGAGATCGACGCCCATCTCAGACATCTTCCCCGCCGCCCTCTTCGTATCCTCAGCCGTCGTCGGCCTAGAGGCTTGTCCAACAACCTTAAAGCTGTAGCCCACTTCTCTGAGGAGCTCCTCTCCCATCTCGCCGCTCCATGTCAGCCATTTAGCCGACCTGCCAGCTGTGCCTAGATTTCTCAGGAACTCCCTCGCTCTAATGGGGGACCAGGGCTTCGCCCCCCGCCTCAGAGCCTCCATTAGAGCTTCCTCTCCATCCGTCCCCTTCAGGCCAACTCGGCCTCCCATTCCCGCTATGGGATTTACGATGAAGCCCAGGAGCTTTGAGCCTCGAGGTGGCAAGTTAAATAAGAGTCTCCCCAACTATTCTAAAAGCTATTCAGGGGTGGATGCCTATAAGCAGCCTCGGAGACCTCCTTGGACGCCTTGGATCAATCCCTCAGGGTCTCGCCAGTTTGAGATTGGAGGCTGATAGGCGTAGCCTCGTGGAGATCTCATCCCTCATCCTCATCCTCTTCGTCGCGGCGGCTCTGAGGGAGCTCCCCTTGAGATGGGGGGCCTATCTAACGGCCTATGACCCCTTCTTCCAGTATAGGGTGGCTGAATACATCGTTGAAAACGGCTTCTCGGCGTGGTTCAGCTGGCATGACAACCTCAGCTGGTATCCCATGGGGAGGGATGTTCCCCACAGCTCCTTCCCCGGGCTTTCCTTCTCAGCTGCGGCTTTATACATGGCCCTTAGAGCCCTAGGCGTAGAAGTCTCCCTAAGGGATGTCTGCATCCACTTCCCCGTCTTAATGGCCGTAGTCACCTGCATCGTCGTCTATCTTTTAGGCAGAGATCTTGGAGGTGGGAGTGTAGGCCTCTTCGCCTCCTTCTTCGTGGCGATAAGTCCAGCCTTCATCAGCAGAACAAGCCTAGGCTTCTTCGACACCGAGAATATAGGGATCTTTGGGATGGCCATCATACCGCTCCTATTCCTCCGCTCCATAGAGGGAAAGAGGCCTCTGATATGGAGGCTACTATACTCAGCCCTAGCCGGCTTAGCCCTCGCCTATCTCTACGCCTCATGGGGTGCCTCTAAGTATGTGACCGGCCTCCTCGCCCTCTTCGTCCTCTCAACCCTCTTCACCCGCCACTATGATCGGCGTGTGCTCACCTCCTACTGCCTCACCATGTTTATAGGATACCTCTTCGCCATCTTCGTCCCCAAGCTTGGACCTAGGTTTCTCCTAAGCATAGAGAACGTCACCGTTCTCTTCCTGGTGCTCATGCTCCTCCTCTATGAAGCTGTAAGGCCTCGAATCGCTTTTAGGAGACTGATCATACCCGGGCTGATCTTAGTCATCTCGGTTCTCGGCGTCACCCTCCTGCTCCAATATCTGGGTATAGCCAAGCCATTGACGGGTAAATTCCTCAGCGTCTTGAACCCCTCTAAGAGGCCTGAGAGCCCCCTATTGGAGTCCGTGGCTGAGCATAAGAGGGCGGTGTGGACCAGCTTCTTCACGGACTTCGGCTTCATCCTCCCCCTCTCCATCTTTGGATGCTACACCGCCCTCAGAAACCTGGATGAACGTAAACTCTACGCACTCCTATTTCATCTAACAGCCCTCTACTTCGCAGGCTCCATGATCAGGCTAACCCTCATCCTCTCCATCCCAGTGGCCCTCCTCGCCTCCTACGGCCTGGTGGAGCTTCTAACGCCCCATATCCAGCTAGCCATGGGCTGGGGAAGAGAGCGTAGGAGGAGGGTGATGGGCGTAGGCCGTGAAGCCTCGATGCTTTTCATAGCCTTCATCCTCATCGCCACGCTGCCCACCATCTGGAAAGCCGCCTCTACTTCCTATAGGCCTGGAACCTTCGCCTCCTCGTCAGTCCCAGTCCAAATAGGGGGTGAATACCCCCAGGATTGGCCTCAGGCCCTAACCTGGATGAAGGACAACCTCCCCGAGGATGCCATAGTCGTCTCCTGGTGGGACTATGGCTACTGGATAGAGACCGTCGCCGGTAGGAAGACCCTCGCTGATGGTTCAACGAGGATTCAGCATCAGATCGCCCAGGTCGCCCTTATAATGATGCTGAATGAATCCAGATCCCTGGAGATACTCAGACGCTATGGGGCGACGCACATCCTCGTCTTCGCCACCTTCAATCCCAATAATCCAAGGCAGCAGTGGCCCTTCGGAGACAACGTGAAGTGGAGTTGGATGGTTCAGATAGCGGGCCTAAACCTAACAGACTACTATAGTAACAGGGGGTACACGGAGAGGTTCTATGACTCAACCCTCTACAAGTTGATGACGATGACCGTAGATCCAGATCACTTTGAACTCGTCTTTGCATCGGAGCATAACTTCGTCCTAATATACAGGATCAAGTATTGATGTTAATGGATTCATTAACGCTGATGTTATATGTAGAAGGGCTGATCCTCCTCTTCCCTCTCCTCCTCTAGTTCCCTAAGCCCTTTCTCCATGCCGGCCTTCGTCACCTTGATGTCATACTCGATGAAGTCCTCCGCAAACTTATTCAGATATTGAGACATCTCCCTCAGCTCCTCAAGGGTGAACTTGCCCATGATGTCGGGGTTATTCACATATTGGAGCCATCCTATAACGCTGTGATTCAGGGCTAGGAGGGCGACGTGCATAGACCTAACGAGGTCAAGGCGATCGGGGTTCTCAGCCATCTTGTTCTCCCTTATCTGCCTGAGAAACTCCTCACACTCCCTAATCCATCTCTCCCCCACAGTCTCCACCCAGCCAACAGCGACAACCAATCCCGCATACGGACATAAAACCTTTCCGACCATCCTTAAGAGACCCAAGGGATTCTCAGTGAGTATGAGAGAGAACCGTGATCGATTCCTCAGCACGATCCAAATAGCTACTTAGGGGGGAGGGAGTTGAGGTTATAAGGGTTTAAAAGCCACGGAAATCATTTATCTCCCCTCATATACTCTCTCATGGGCTGGTGGACTCTCTATGGCATATAGGATTGGTAGGGTTGGGGAGTTGAAGGTCGGCTCCTACGCCGTTATCGACGGTGAGCCATGCCAAATACTCTCGATTCAGAAGAGTAAACCCGGTAAACATGGAAGCGCCAAGTTCAGATGCATCGCCGTCAGCCTGCTCGATGGCAGTAAGAAGAGCTTTGTGAGCCCCGTGGACGCCACCATTGAGATACCCATCGTCGACAAGCGTCGAGGCCAGATCGTCTCCATCACCCCCGACTATGTCCAGCTGATGGATCTGGAGACCTATGAGGTCTTCGAGGTTCCACAGCCGACGGAGGAGGAGGTTAAATCCAGGCTTGAGGTCGGGAAGGAGGTTGAATACTGGAACATCATGGGGCATAAGAAGCTGGTGAGGGTGAAGGGCTGAGGAGATGAGGAGAATTCAACCGATACGTCTCAGGGCCGGGATGACGGTGGGGAGCCTAGCTGAGGAGCTAGGCAGGGCAGGAGTCATAGGAGCCGGTAGAGTTGCAAGAGCCGTCGAGATCATAGCTGAGATGTTCAGCAATGAGGAGTACACCGTCTTCCTATCCATATCAGGGCCTCTAGTCCCAGCTGGGCTCCGCCTAATCATATCGGATCTCATAAGGAGGGGTTACATAGACGCCCTAATAACCAGCGGAGCCAACCTGGTGCATGATCTCATAGAGGCGATGGGGGGAGAACACCACTCTGGAAGCCCCGAGACGGATGACGAAAAGCTGAGGGAGAAGGGGGTCTCCAGAGCCTATGACATCTACATAGAGTCCAAGATCTTCCAGGAATTGGAGCACTTCCTCTACGGGATCCTCGACGACATACCGGAGGAGATGCGGAGAGAGACCCCAATTTGGGGTCTATTACGTGAGATCGGGTTGAGGCTGAGAGATGATGACTCCATCCTTAGATGCGCAGCCCTTAAAGGCATCCCCATCTTCAGCCCAGCCCTCCTAGACTCCATGATCGGCATACCCCTCTGGATGTACTCTCAGCGAAGAACGCTCAGCATAAACCCCCTCAAAGACTTCGAGCAGTTCGCCGATCTGGTCTACGACGCCAAGAAGGCTGGAGCCATCATCTTAGGCGGAGGTGTCCCGAAGCATCACACCCTCTACATGAACACCCTGAGAGGCGGCCTAGATGCGGCGGTTCAGATAACCACGGCGAGGGTTGAAGATGGAAGTCTCAGCGGCGCTCCGCTTAGAGAGGCCATCAGCTGGGGGAAGGTTAAGGGAGCACGGATAGTTGACGTCTACGGCGATGCGACGATCCTATTTCCATTGATAGTCGCCGC
>CAZEET010000025.1:0-12478 GCA_964511325.1 uncultured Candidatus Bathyarchaeia archaeon
CGACGATGGTTATGGCCCTCTCCCTCCCCACGGCGAGGGCCTCCCCCCTCCTCCACCCCGGGGCGACAACCTTCACCTTAGCTATCTCACCCCTCCTATAGGGTATGGGATAAATCCTCCTGGGGTGGATGCCGAAGTCCTCCGGGCTAAGGATCAGCTTCACTCCACACCGTCGCTCCATCTCCCTAAGTTCTTTGTAAAACCTCGACCAGCTCATCGGTCTCACCCCTCTAGGTCTTCTCCCCCTCTTATGGGCCTCGTAGCGCTGTATCCCCAGCGGCGGCCATCTCCGGCCAGCACCTATCAACCTGGCGAACTCTACGATCCTCGTAATCTCCTCATCGTTGACGCCTGGAAGCCACACTGGTGCAATGAGGAGATCCATGCCGACGTCGACGATATATTCGCAGAGCTCCAGGATCCTCTCCAGGGGATAGTTGGGTTCACCCACCATTCTCCTCGCGATCTCCTCGTCGAGGGCGTGGATAGAGATGTTTAATCTATCCATCCCGGCGTCGGCCAGTTCCTCTATCAGCTCCTCGCTGAGTAGAACTCCATTGGTCTGCATCGATATGGTCTCTATGCCCTCTATCTCGGCGAGGCCTTGAACGAGCTCCGTAAGCCTTGGATAAGTGGCCGGTTCACCGACAGTGTCTATATGCGCCTCTATACGTTCCCGGCCCTTATATTCGACGACTTTATCCACCCATTCTAGGAGAGGCTCGAGGGCGACGACATATTCCGCTAGCCGTGTCTGAGATCTCGGCCCGGCGTCGGTGGAGCAGAAGATGCAGCTTAGGGGGCAAAGGGTTGTGGGCCTAATTTGAAGTAGATTAGTTCCCCTATCGATGACTCCGAAGGCTATACAGCCCAGTAGAGGGCAGTCAACCTCATCGCCGATCCTGACTAGAGCGACGCCTTTCACGCCCCTCCTGACTAGGGCGCCCGTCCTTTAAGGGCTTCTAAGCTATGAGACTATATAGGGGAGCTCCAATTTCAGGGCTTTCCTCGGGCAGTCCTTCACGCAGGCACCGCAATACCAGCACTCATCATATCTCATGACTGGCTTGCCATCCTCTAGGCAGAGGGCGTCTAGGGGGCAGCTCTCCACGCAGACTCCACACCCATCACATTTCTCAGGGTCGACTCTAAGTATGGCGACGACGTTGAGGGCGTCCATCCCCATCGCTATAGCTCCACTCCGATTGAGGCTCCCCTTCTCCATCATCACAACTCTAAGCCCAGGCTCAGCCATCTTCGCCTTTATCGCAGCCATGCAGCCGGCGCTACCGCCCCTATTATTAGGATGTCAGCCTCAACCCGCATCACATCGAGCTCGCTCATCTCCATACTCTTAGTGGAAGGGATAGCTTATGATGATGGCGGTAACCTTTTCTCCCCTCATCCATCCGATAGACTCGATGGATGTATTGGATGATACCCTAGAAGCGCTGAGAAGGCTTGGGCTGAATCCTAGGGTGATACCCCACGGAAGGATCGACGAACTTAGAGGTGGAATCTGCATGGAAGTGGAGAGTGAGAGTCTAGATGCGGCGTTACTTCTCTCCAGACTCGATTATGGCGGCGGAGCTGGAAGCCTATATAGGGTTGACTATGCGGTTAGGGGAACCATAAGGGATGTTCTACCCGGAAGGGTGATGGCTGAGACTAGAAGTCGGGTTAGAGGCCTCCTCCGGAGGCGGGTTGAGGCTGTTGAATGGCTTGTGCCTAGAGGCGGAGGGGAGGGGCCAAGCCTGAGGAGTGAAGGTGTACCCCCATCGGAGGGTGAGCTATGGGAGGGATGCCCCCACCTACGGCTGGCAGCTTTCCTAAACGACGACAGGGATCTAGCGAATGCGCTAAAGAGCTTCCTAGAAGCCTATCCGAATCTGAAGCTCTCCGTCTTCACCGATGGATGGGGGGAATCCATAAGGATCGGGGGCAGCCTATGGCTTCGAGGCGGGGAGCTCTCCAGATGTTATCTAAGCCCAGAGTATCTAGGTATAGCTGAGGCGATAGGGGGGCATATCCGGCAGGTTAGAAGGGAGTTCGGCGGTCTAACCTTTTGACGACAGGTTTTTCTCCCGCCCATCGTGATTCTACATCGGCTTGTCGGTGGAGAGGCCTGTCTATCCCTTCACGGCCATCGTCGGCCAATCGGAGCTGAAGCTGGCGCTGCTATTGAATGCTGTTAACCCCATGATAGGGGGTGTCCTCATCCGTGGGCCTAAGGGGACGGGTAAGAGCACCGCTGTCAGGGCTCTCGCCGATATCCTCCCTGAGATAGAGGTGGTGAGGGATTGCCCCTTCAATTGCAACCCCTATGATCCGACGAATATGTGTGAGAGCTGCCTCTCCAGATATGAGAGTGGAGCCCCCTTCGAGGTTGAGCGGCGTAAGATGAGAGTTATCACCCTCCCGATAGGGTCGACGGAGGATCGAGTCATCGGCAGCCTGGACATTGAGAAGGCCATAACCGAGGGGGTTAGGGCACTCCAGCCTGGATTGCTGGCTGAGGCCAATCAGAACATCCTATACATCGACGAGGTTAACCTATTGCCCGACCATATAACCGACAGCATCCTAGACGCGGCGGCCTCGGGGTGGAACGTGGTCGAACGGGAAGGCGTCTCCGTCGCCCATCCAGCCAGATTCATCCTAGTAGGGACGATGAACCCGGAGGAGGGGGAGCTGCGCCCCCAGTTGGCTGATAGATTTGCGCTCCACATCTCGGTTGAGGGCATCTACGATGAGGAGCAGCGTATGGAGATCATAAAGCGGAACATCGAATTCAGTGAAGACCCAATAGGTTTCAAGGAGCGATGGAGAAAGGAGCAGGAGGATCTTAGGCGTAGGATCGTAAAGGCAAGGGAGCTCTTAAGCAAAGTCGTCGTCCCCGGCGAGCTCATCAGAGCCGTGGCCTCCGCCTGTATAATGCTACACGTCGATGGCCATAGACCCGACATAGCGACGGTGAGGGCTGCAAAGGCCCTCGCAGCCCTTGAGGGTCGGACAAGGGTTGAGCCCAGCGACATCCTAAGGGTGGCTGTTATGGCGGTTGGCTACCGAAGCAGAGGGGGAGGCTTCGAGGAGCCCGCCAGGCCTGAGGAGATCAGGGAGGTCTTCAGATCTGCGATGGAGAAGGCCTCCTGATGGGTGGTGAGATGCCTCGTAGGAGACTCCTCTATCCCTTCCCCGCCATAGTCGGCCAGGAGAGGGTGAAGAGGGCGCTAATCATAAACGCCGTCGACCCCACCATAGGCGGAGTCCTGATCTCCGGTCCAAAAGGCTCTGGGAAGTCCACCCTCGTCAGGGCCTTCTCGCAGCTCCTACCCGAGGTGGAGGTGGTGGCTGACTGCCCCTTCAGATGCAACCCTCACGACCTGACAAATATGTGCCCCAGCTGTCTAAAGCGATTTAAGAGCGGGGAGTCTCTGCCCATAGCTAAGACCGAGATGGAGATCGTGGAGATGCCCCTATCGGTGACGGATGATATGCTCGTTGGAACCATAGACCTAGATAGGATAGGTGAGGGCGTCAGGGCTCTCCAACCGGGTCTTCTAGCCGAGGCTAATCAGAATATACTCTACATCGATCAGGTGAACCTCCTCCCGGATCATATCGTTGACTGCATCCTAGACGCGGCGGCCTCGGGGTGGAACATCGTTGAGCGTGAGGGGGTTTCGATACAGCATCCAGCCCGCTTCATCCTGATAGGCACCATGAACCCAGAGGAGGGTGAGCTGCGCCCCCAAATCCTGGATCGCTTCGGCATCTATGTCGAGACTGAGCGTATCGAAGACCCAGATATGAGGAGTCTCATATTGAAGCGCTCGGAGGAGTATGCCTCCAACCCCGTGAAATTCATCTCCAAGTTCTCAGGGGAGGTGGAGGAGCTTAGGCGTAGAATCCGGGAGGCGAGGAGACTTTTCCCGAAGGTTGAGATTCCAAGGGATGTTTACTCCACCATAGCTGAGGTATGCTCCAGCCTTAAGGTCGACGGCTTCAGACCGGACATCGTCGCCGTCAGGGCTGCCAGGGCCCTCGCGGCCCTCCATGGCAGAACCATAGTCTCCGAGGAGGATGTCTCTCAGGCCCTGGAGCTGGCGCTGGGGCATAGAACCCGGAGATCCGGTCTCCAGCCTCCACCGACGAAGGCTGAGATCATGAGGTCCCTGAGGAGGGCTAGGCTTAAGCTACGCCTGGGATTGAAGACGTCTAAGGTTGGAGGAGTAATCCTAATTCCCCAGGAGCTCTTCAAGCGCCTCTTAAGGCTCTCACTGCTGGGCTATGCCTCCTCCCTCCTTCTCATTCTCCTACTCACGGCTTCCCTTACTTACCTTATAGAGAACTTTAGAAGAAGCCTTATGGCCACCCCTCCAACGCCGCCCCTCCTAATCCTAGAGGCTCTGATAGGCCTAGCTCTCACCCTACTCCTCACGAGGATAAAGCGGCGCGAAGAGAGGGTGGCCATAGCTCCGAGGATAGACCTCTCAAAGGTCACATTGGAGGTCAGGGGGAGATTAACCACGCCGGATAGGGTCGGCGTGGGAGAGGGGAAGAGGGCTCCCCCCTCCAGGGTGAGGTATAGGGAACGGGAAGAGCCTAACGCCGATTATGGATTCAAGATATTTGAACGCATAGACCGTTTGGAGCGTCCCAGGAGCATCAGACCCAAGCGTCCAGAATCCAGGCCCCGCAGGGCTGGAGGCGATGAGCGGGGTAGAAGGCTTAGATATACATCTGAGCTGAAGCTAGGCCGCTATGCATGGCATAGGATTCCAAGGGGTAGACCGACGGATATCGCGTTGATACCCACCATCAAGGCTGCAGCCCTCAGAGGCCCGAGGATTGGAAGGCCCGGGATTAAGATCAGGCCTGAGGACCTGAGGGAGAAGGTGAGGGAGTATAGGGCGCCCCATTCGATCATCCTCCTCATCGATGTCAGCCTCTCGATGATCGAATCCATGAGTAACCTCATCGAGGCCGTCTATACACTGCATAGCGATGTCTATAGGCGTCGAGACCGTGTCGGCCTCATAGTCTTCAAGGGCTCGAGGGCCTATACGCTTCAACATCCGACGACGAATCTCGACTTAGTGGTGAAGAAGCTTAAAACCGTAGGCGCCAGTGATTTCACACCCATGGCCGCTGGACTCTTGGAGGCTTTGAAGATGATTAAGCGTGAGAGGATGAGAAACAGGGAGGCCGTAATACATCTCATCGTCATCTCAGACGGCATAGCGAACGTACCCCTGCAGAGGCCCCTATCGCCGCTGAGCCGTAGAAGATATCTAAGCGAGGCTCAAGCTGACGCCCTCGATGCTGCGAGGCTCATAGCTAGGGAGGGCGTCATGGCCCACGTCATCAACACAAATCACTCGGAGGAGGATGCTCAACTACCCCCGATCCCAGATGAGAGGTGGAGGGTGAGACTATCCCCGACTCAATTTCTCATAGAGCTGGCGAAGGCCATGAAAGGAGATTATAGAGGTCTGACTCTTAGAACTCCCGCGGTTGTTACTTAGCTTTCCTAACAAGTTAAATTTGCCGAGTCCTTAGAGATATCAATGTCTCCACCAACTCTAAATCCTAGCGTTGGTAGATGGAGGAGTCGTCTAGTCTTCACCCTCGGCCTCACCATGTATATCCTCGGCCTCTACGCCTCCCTCTTCGGTGGAGCCCTGATCCTAATCCCCATCCTACTCATCCTCTCAGCGGCCATCTTCGTCTCGTATTTCATCTATACTCGCATGGCTTGGAGGGGAATCGTCGTCGATGAAGGGTTTAACTCTCTTCACAGAGGATCTCCTCAAACTCCTCCAGGGGCATAGGGAGGCTGAGCGTAGAAGTCGAGAGCTGCTATACGAGACCATCAGGAACCTAGAATATATGCCTCTAAAACTCCTCCTCTACACGATACTTCTCGATACCGAGAAGCATGAACGCCTTTTAGAGACATCATAGAGGAGCTCACCAAGGAGCAGAGCATACCAACCCTGGAGGCCTATAGGGCTGAGATCTCTAAGAGTCAGGAAGCCCTGATAAGACATGTAGAGTTGGAGGCTGAGATGATGGAGATGGCGGCCTTGGAGGCTAGAAAATCGAGGAGCAGAGTCATCAGAACCCTATTAGAGTTAATCTTAGAGGATGAGAGGCGTCACCACGAGACCTTCGATCTACTCCTATCTGGGAAGTAAATCGAGAATACGACCGCCCTTAAGTATAATGGTAGCGGGGGGTCGATTTGAACGACCGACCTTGGGGTTATGAGCCCCACGGGCTAACCTGGCTGCCCCACCCCGCTCCAGATTTGTGATGGTTGAACGAAGGCTTATAATCCTTTCTTCGTGGGAAGGGTTTTAGCCTCGTCATCGAGATGTTCTCTGGGCCAGGTTGGTGGATCGGGAGACTAGGGAGATCGCCTTGGAGCGGATACGCATATTGTTCAGGTTAGCAGATGAGGTCTTCCACCAAAACCCTGAGAGGGCTCAGCGCTATGTAGACCTGGCTCGGAGGATCGCCATGAGGGTGCGCATACATCTCCCAAGAGAGTTCCGTCGACGCATCTGTCGTCGATGTAAGGGCTTCCTAGTTCCCGGCGTAAACTGCCGGGTGAGGATTAGACAACGGAGGGAGCCCCATGTCGCCATCACCTGTCTGAGATGTGGGGCCATAATGCGCATACCCCTAAGGGGGAAGAAGCATGGAGAGGAGGGGGCTTAAACTCATCGGTATAGGCCTCGCCGATGAGTACGACCTCAGCCTAAAGGCCATAGAGGAGGCGAGGAGCTGCGACAGGCTATACGTGGAGCTCTACACCACCAAGCTCTCCACATCTAGGGAGAGGCTTGAAGCGGTGCTGCAGAGACCTGTAACAGATCTCTTCAGGAGAGACTTGGAAGGTGAGGCGCCTAGGATATTGGAGGAGGCATCCCGCAGCCTCGTCGGCCTCTTAGTAGGGGGAGACTGCCTCGCGGCGACGACGCATATATCGCTACTACTGGAGGCCAAGAAGCGAGGCATACCGACACGGGTGATCCATGGCTCCTCAATACTCACGGCCATAGCTGAGACGGGTTTGTCGCTCTATAAATTTGGGAGAGTAGTAACGCTTCCACTCCCAGAGCGGGGGCCATCCGATACGGTGTTGGAAGCCCTGGAGGGAAATCTCAGCCTAGGTCTTCACACCCTCATCCTCTTAGACATGGACGCCGAGAGGGATAGATGGCTGAGTGTAGGCGATGGGATAAGGCTTCTCCTCGAGGCTGGTCGACCGGAGGTCTTCAACGAGGAGACGCCAGTCATCGGCGTTGCGAGGCTGGGTTGGAGGAACCCCCTCCTTAAAGGGGGTAAAGCCGTGGAGCTCCTAGACGTAGACTTTGGTAATCCCCCACAGGCGTTGATAGTTCCCGGACGCCTCCACTTCATAGAGGAGGAGGGATTAAGACTTTTAGCAAACTGTCCAGAGGAAGCCTTAAAGGGGTGGAGGCCGAGGGGTGAACCTGAACATCTAGTGGAGAGATATATGGAATCCTGTAGGAGGGTGATGGAGGAGCTGAGGAATAGGCCCCTGAGCGAGGAGGCTAAGAAGATATTGGATTATGCCTCAAGATATCTGAGCGACGCCGAATACTACGCCGGTGAGGGGAGATGGCCTACGGCCTTGGCGGCCGTCTCATACTGCGAGGGCCTACTCGACGCCTTGAGGCTGCTGGGCCTAGCGGAATTCGAGTGGTGATTTATCATGGGTAAGACGGTTCTAGCCTCAGGGGTCTTCGACCTCCTCCACTACGGCCATGTCCGCTTCCTCGAAGAGGCCAAGAGACTTGGAGGCCCCGATGCGCGGCTCGTCGTCATCGTCGCCAGGGATCGAACCGTGGAACGGTTGAAGGGTCGGAGACCCATCATCCCGGAGGATCAGCGTAGGGCCCTCGTCGAGGCTTTGAAGGTCGTCGATGAGGCCCTACTCGGCTATGAGGAGATGAACCTCGAGGCCGTCTTGGAGCATTTGAAGCCTGATATCATCGCCGTAGGCTACGACCAGGAACGA
The DNA here is from genome assembly GCA_964511325.1 of uncultured Candidatus Bathyarchaeia archaeon. GTDB lineage: Archaea > Thermoproteota > Bathyarchaeia > TCS64 > B23 > B23. The sequence continues at coordinate 8,054 of CAZEET010000025.1, forward strand.
ATCGAGCGGGAGGTTAGACGTATCATCGAGGAGAGAGATCTGAATATCGAGGTTGTGCGTATAGGGCGGTTTGGCGATGAGGAGTTGAGCAGCTCCTCGAAGATTAAGAGGAAGATCGTCGAGGACTGGATGCGTAGACTCTGACGAGGTTTCCATCCTTGAGGTCGAAGTGTTTTCTCAGGTATATCGGCGATATGACCTCCAGCACCGAGTCATCATAGATGGTTCTATCGGCCACTATCACAGCTCCCTCGACGTCATCGTTTATAACCGCCGGATAGCATCTTACAGCGCCGAAGCTCCGCTCCTCATCTCTGAAGCCCTCCAGGATGATGGCCGGCATCCTAGCCAGCCTCCTCTTCATCTCAATGTAGCCGCCGCTCAGCCTCAGGTTGAGGGTTCCTGGATAGGGATCGAAGCCCAGTTTCTCCCTTATCTGCTTCCTATATCTATCTCGAGTGATGTAGTAGGCGCCCTCACCCAGACCTGTGAAGACTACTCCCTCGAAGACGTAGGCCTCCAATTCACCCTCCTCTAGATGCCTTCTAAGCCCATAGTAGACCTCCCATAGGGCTCTTAACCCCTCCTCCGTTATCCTTATATGGCTGCCGTTAATCCCAACCCGTCTCTCTATCAGGCCTAGACGTTCGAGAAGCCTCAGATGCCTGGAGGCCGACTGCTGGGAGCATCCCAGCACCGATGAGAGCTCCGTCGTTGAGACCCTTATCTCCCTTCTTCCCGCCCCCATATTCATCAATCTATAGAGGGTGAACCATAGGTGAGGCTTCAGACTTTCCGTCAAGGCTATGGATAAAGAAGATGTTGCACCTTATTTGGCTAGCCCTTGGCGACGGCTATGGGGACGGTCATCATCACCTTGGTCCCTATGCCCAGCCTGTGGCTTACCTCGGCGACCCTATGGATGTCCTTATAGCCCTCGGGGGTCTCCTCCTCGACAACCCGGCCGCTGGCGGCTCTGACGATAATGCCCTTCCTCTTCAGCGCTGAGATGACGCTGCTCGCCCGGAATCGCCTCCGAGCCGCAGCCCTGGAGAGGACTCGTCCAGCGCCGTGAGCCGTGCTGGCGAAGGATATCTCCTCAGCCCTCTCCGTTCCCACTAGGAGATAGCTCGCCGTCCCCATGGTTCCCACCAGTAGGACGGGCTGGCCGATGCTCCTGTAATCCTGTGGCAAGTCCTCCCTCCCCGGGCCGAAGGCCCTTGAGGCCCCCTTCCTATGAACGATGACTAGGCGTCTCTTACCGTCGACGACGTGCCACTCCCTCTTCGCCGTGTTATGAGTCATGCCATAGACTAGGTGCATACCCATATCCTCAGCCGGCCTCTTAAAGACCTCCTCGAAGGCCCTGCGAACCTGGTGCATTATGATGTGCCTGTTGATGAAGGCCCAGTTTATGGCGCAGGCCATCGCCTGGAAGTAGTCCTCAGCCTCACGACTCTTCACCGGTGCGCAGACCAGCTCCCGTGAAGGAAGCCTTATGCCATATCTCCTCGCAGCCCTATCCATTATCCGTATATAGTCGCTGGCGATCTGATGGCCATACCCCCTCGATCCGGTGTGTATCCATATGACCACCTGTCCAGGCCCCGTGATCCCAAAGGCCTTAGCGACGCGCTCATCATAGACCTCGGCGACCCTCGCCACCTCGAGGAAGTGGTTTCCAGCTCCCAGAGTGCCGAGCTGTCCGGCTCCCCTCTGCTTAGCCCTGTTGGAGACCTTCTCCGGATTCGCCTCCTTCATGCAGCCGCCCTCCTCCATATGCTTCTCATCTCCCTCCCAGCCGTAGCCGTGGTCTATCGCCCACTTCACACCCTCGACTACGGCGTTGTCCAGCTCGCGTGTTGATAGCTTCAGCTTGCTTCCGACGCCCACGCCGCAGGGGACAAGCCTGAAGATGGTGTCGATGAGCTCCCCAAGCTTTGGCTTCACCTCATCGTAGGTGAGGTCTGTTCTGATGAGTCTCACTCCGCAGTTTATGTCGTAGCCTACTCCACCTGGGGAGATGACTCCCTCCTCGGCGTCGAAGGCCGCTACGCCTCCGATGGGGAAGCCGTAGCCCTGATGGCCGTCGGGGAGTATGATGCTATACTTCAATATCCCTGGAAGCTGTGCCACGTCGACGCCCTGCTTTATCGTCGCATCCTTCGTCATACCCTTAAGGAGGGCGTCGTCGGCGTATATCCTGGTGGGGACATTCATCCTAGGATCAGCGCTCTTAGGGATCTCCCAGATGAAGTCCCCCAATCGGTTGATGGGATAACCCATAGGCCTCAACCCTTCTCTCAGAGGGAGGGCTTATAAAGATTTTTGGCTTCTAAACCAAAATGATGAGGATAAGGGTTTTGAGGAGGCTGACGGTGGAGGAGGTTCGCCGGCGTATAAGGGAGCTGGAGAGGAAGTATGGGGGGAGACTCACCGAACCCTCCGACCGCTCGGTGGAGGGGTGGATAGAGCGCCTTGAGGATTATCTTGAGTGGTCTGGGATGATGAATGCCTTGAGGGCATACGATGAGGAGGGGGAGTCGGAATACTATGTGGAGGAGACGTGGGAGCTGCCGGCTGAGGATCTCTCGAAGCTGACGCCTAAGAGGCTGGAGCTCCTAGACGCCCTCTCCAGGATGAGGTTCTCCTCAATAAGCGAGCTGGCTGAGCATCTCAGGAGGGATGTGAAGAATGTCTACCTCGACCTAAAAGCCCTGGAGGAGCTGGGCTTCATAAGGTTGAGGAGGCATGGCCGAAGCCTTATACCTGAACTCAGGGTGGAGGAGCTGACGCTTCTCCTGGGGTGAACCTTAAAGTCCCTATGGGTATCCTATTCATGAGATGTCCATTAAGGAACCCTGTAAGGCTGATCTGGTTCTTCTCAACGGGAAGATCATCACGGTGGATGAGGATTTCACCATCGCCGAGGCCGTCGCCGTGAGGGATGGACGAATAATGGCTGTGGGTTTAAACGAGGAGGTTAAACGCTACATCGATGAAGAGACCGAGGTCATAGACCTGGAGGGGAAGACTGTTCTCCCCGGTCTTATAGACTCCCACATCCACCTCCTCAGCCTAGGCCTGACGATGTTCTGGGTAAACTGCTCTTCTCCTCCGATGAGGTCTATTAAGGATATCGTGGAGGCGGTGAGGCAGAGGGCTGAGGAGCTCGGTTCAGGGGAGTGGATCATAGGCCGTGGATGGGATCAGTCGAAGCTGGAGGAGCATAGATTTCCGAATAGATGGGATCTCGATGAGGCTGCCCCCGATAATCCGGTATACCTCATAAGAACCTGCGGCCACGTCGTCGTCGTCAACAGTAAGGCCCTGGAGATCGCGGGCATAGACCGCGATACGCCCCAGCCTGAGGGAGGGGTCATCGTAAAGGATGAGGATGGTGAACCAACGGGGGTTCTCTTAGAGCGGCCTGCCTTCTGGCTTGTTCAGAGGCATATCCCCCAGCCGAGCTTCGAGAGGAAGGTGGAGGCCATAAAGAGGGCCTGCAGAGCCTTGAACGAGGTGGGGATCACCGGCGTCATCGAGCCAGGGATAACCGCTGAGGATATGAAGGCCTACCAGAGGGCGAGGGCTGAGGGAGGTCTCACGGTGAGGGTGAATATGATGCTCCGAGGCGTTGAGGGAGATGAACCCTTGGAGGAGAGTCTGAGACGCATCGGGGAGTTCCCCCTATCAACGGGCTTCGGAGATGAGATGCTGAGGTTCCTAGGCTTGAAGCTCCTCATAGACGGCGGTATAGGGGGGAGAACCGCGCTGTTGCGGGAGCCCTATGAGGGTGAACCCGACAACTACGGCGTCCAAACGATGCCGGTGGAGAAGCTTCAGAGACTCGTCGACGAGGCGAATCTCCATGACATGACCGTAGGCGTCCACTGCGCTGGCGGTAGGGCCATAGACCTCGTCCTCAAAGCCTTCGAGGGGACGGATAGGAAGAGGAGCATTAAGGGTAGGAGATTCACGTTGATCCACGCCTATCTGCCAAGTGAGGAGAACTTTGAGCAGTGTCGACGCCTCGGAGTCGTCGTCGCCTCTCAGCCCAGCTTCCTATACTACCTCGGTGACAGCTTCTACGAGAACGTCGGAGCGGAGAGGGCCAGCTGGGCCAAGCCTCACAGGGCTTGGATCGACCATGGCATAGTGGTCGCGGCGGGAACTGACGCCCCAGTCACCCATTACAACCCCTTCGTAAGCCTATGGGCTGCTATAACTCGGAGGACGGAGGGCGGGAGGCAGCTGGGCGGCGAGCAGTGCGTCAGCAGGGAGGAGGCGATTAGGATGTACACCATCAACGCAGCCTATCTCAGCTTCGAGGAGCATCTAAAGGGGAGCATAGAGCCCGGTAAGTTGGCTGATTTCATCGTCATTGACCGCGACATCCTCACCTGCCCCATCGACGAGATCAAG
>CAZEET010000026.1:0-12353 GCA_964511325.1 uncultured Candidatus Bathyarchaeia archaeon
GCATCCTCACCGAGATGGTGAAGGGGAAAACCCTCAGGGAGGCCTGGGAGATCACTTGGAGAGATGTGGCCGAGGAGCTTGGGGGACTCCCCTCCATAAAGTTCCACTGTGGAACCCTCGCCGTCGGAGCCCTACGTAGAGCCATAAGGGCCTACTATGAGAAACGTGAAAAACCCCCATGGCTGCCCGAGGAGGCGACGCTAGAGGAGAAACAGGCCCTAGAAGCCGAGAGAATGGGGGAGATGCTTTCAAGGAGGATGGGAGGAGGGGAAGTTGAGCAGCCCCCTAGATAAGTATGTCAGCCGAATCGAGGAGGCCTGCGGGGAGAAGGGAGATTACATCGTCATCCTTAGATACGATAAACAAAGAGAGGCTCTGAAGAAGATATTATCGAGATGCGAGGTGGAGAAAACCATCTCGGGGATCATGATAAAAGCAGCCTATCAAGAACTAAGCCTAACCCTCTTCACCACTGGTAAAATCCTATTGAAAGGCGTGAAGGATCGAGCGGAAGCCGAGAGATTCTTGACGGAGCTCCTATCGGATTAGATGCCTTTAACGATCTCCTTAACCGTCTCCACCAGCCTCTCAGCCTCATCAAGGGTGTTATAGATGTAGGTCGACGCCCTAACGGTTCCTTGAGGGCAGTTTAATAGATGCTTAACCAGCGGCAGAGCGCAGTGGTGGCCAGATCGAACCATGATATTTGCCGAGGCGTCTAGGGCTAGGGCGACTTCATGTGGATTTAGACCTTCAACGTTGAAGGAGACTACGCTCATGCCATGCTCAGGGTCCTTAGGCCCATAGACCTCCACCTTCTCCAACTCCATTAAGCCCTCCCTGATGGCCCAGGAGATCTCTCTATCATGCTCCTCCACATCCTTCATTCCCAACTTCTCTAGGTATTCGACGGCAGCTCCCAGCCCTATCGCTTCAGCTATAGCTGGGGTTCCAGCCTCAAATCTCTCAGGACTCTCACCAAGCTCATATTGATGGAGATCCACGTCTCGGATAGTTCCACCACCTATACATAGCGGCTCTAACCACTCCAGAGCCGACTCATTGATGTATAGGACACCTATACCCGTCGGCCCCAACATTTTGTGCCCCGAGAAGGCTAGGAAGTCGCAGCCCATCGCCTCCACATCCGTCTTCATATGGGGTACAGATTGAGCGCCGTCAACTAGGATGAGGCTTCCATGTTCATGGGCGATCTCAGCGATCTCCTCCACCGGAACGATGACGCCTAGGACATTGGAGACGTGGGTTACGGCGACTAGTCGGGTTCTATCATCGATGGCCTTCTCGAAGTCTGAGAGGTTGAAGAGGCCTTCTCTATTGGGTTTGACAACTTCTACTTCAAGGCCGAAACGTCTAGCAGCCCTGAGCCAGACGATGAAATTGGAATGATGCTCCAGCAACGTCGTCACTATCTTGTCTCCCCTCTTCCACTCTATGCCTCGGGCTACTAGATTTATCCCTTCACTGGTATTCCTAGTGAATATGATGTTCCTCCAGGACCTCGCACCTATGAACCTCGCAACCTTCCTATGCGCCTCCTCATACTCCACGCTTGCCTTCTGAGAGAGTCTATGGACGCCCCTCTCCACGTTTGCCCTATACTCTCTATAATACTCCAACATCTTGGCTAACACGGGTTCTGGAGTTAAGCTGCTTGCGGCATTATCCAGGTATATGATACCTCCCCTGAGAATTGGGAAATCTCTCCTCACCGCCTCAACATCCAAAGCTGACCAACCAGAGTACACTTATTATAACACCGCTATAAGCTTAGTCTCTTCAGATGACATCGATATTCCAAAGGGTGGGAGATGCGCCCTCTATTAGGGTAGACCTTGAGAGGGGGGAGTGGAAGAGAATTCAGGGATTCACAGCAACGGATGTCCCCGTGATGATCTATCTAAATGGAGAGCACCTCGTAACAACCATCGCAACCCCCGAGAAATTGAAGGAGTTAGCCGTCGGCTTCCTAATAGGGCAGGGCATTCTTAAACGCAGAGAGGAGATAGTCGACCTCTGGGTTAGGGAGCTTGAGGTATTTGTGAAAACCGATAGAGATGTAAGAACATCTATCAACCTTTATAAAACGGTCAGAGCGGTTTTGGAGGCCTGTGGAGAGGGGGAACTTCCATTTCTCCCTCGATTACTAGATAGGATGTATAAGCCGAGGGTTAAATCAGATGTCATCTTCCCACCGGAGAACCTGGTGAGGGCGATTATGGAGCTCAATAAGAGATCGAGAACGCCCGGCACTCATAGCGCCATGGTGTTCTCCCCCTCTGGGAGAATCCATTCTTTTGTGGAGGATGTAAGTCGACATAATGCGGTGGACAAGGCTTTAGGAGAAGCCCTGTTGAAGAGGGAGGATCTCTCCGATTGCGCTCTCGCCCTAACGGGCAGGGTGACGGGGAGTATGGTTCTAAGGTGTGCTAGATTTCATGTTCCTCTAATCATATCGATACTACGCCCCCTTTATTCCGGGATTCAACTAGCAAGGGATGTCGGGATAACGCTCATAGGCTTAGCTAGGGGAAAGAGGTTCAACATATATACTCATGCTGAGAGGGTGCTCCACCCACATGATTAGCTTGGGTAAGGCCAAGGTCGTGATTTAGTATATCTCTTTAAGAGGTTTGATCACCTTTTAGACTTTAAGAAGTAATCCACGGTGGAGGTTTTGTCTTCAGGGAGACTTAGGGGAGTGGTTAGGGAGATAGGGTTGGAGAGGGAGGAGGGACGCTTCCACTTCTTCCGGGTTCGAGTGGGCGTCATTTTGAAGATAGAGGGAGCTATGGACTATGAAGAGGGGGAACGCTTGGTGAGGAGGTTAAGAAGAGAACTTCTAGGGAGAGAGGTGGAGATCGAAGCAATTATCTATAGATGCCCCCTCTGTGGCAGAGGCTTCAATTCCGAGATGGGACTCAAAGTTCACATGAGACGAAGCCATAAGGGAGCTAACCCTTAAATTTCCGGTTCCTTTCCTCCTATACTTAAAGGTGGTTTAAATGAAGATAAGGGAAATTCTGGAGGAAGCGCCTTTAGTTGGTTATCACTATAGGCTTCTGGCGGTCTCCTATCTCGGCTGGATGTTCGACGCGATGAACTCTGGCCTCATCTCCTTCGTCTTGAAACCCCTATCAGCTGAGCTGGGTCTCACGCCGGGCGTCGTCGGTCTTCTCCTCAGCGCCTGGCTGATGGGTATGCTCATCGGAGCCTTCCTGATGGGAACCCTCGCCGATAGGATTGGGCGTAAACCCGTGATAGTGGCGTCGCTGCTCCTATACTCCATACCCGCAGGGCTCTGCGGCTTAGCCGATCGTTGGGAGCTGATAGCGGCTCTAAGATTCCTGGCTGGGATAGGGGCGTCAAGCTATATGGCCGTGACCAGCACCCTAGTCTCCGAGTGCTTCCCTAGGCGAATGCGGGGGAGGGCCGTCGCCTTCCTGGAGAGCGCCTGGGCCTTTGGATGGCTCTTGGCAGCCTATTTAGGTCTAATACTCGCCCCGACGAGGGGTTGGAGACCCGTCATCCTAGCGGGCTTCACGCCTCTGATCGCCGCGATGCTCTTCCAGATACTAGTCCCCGAGTCCCCAAGATTCCTAGAGAAGGCGGGAAGGCTTGACGAGGCCGTCTCCATACTCGTTAAGGACGCCCTGATGCCGTCTGAGCGTAAAGGCGAGGTGGAGGCCGAAGAGGGGCGGGAGGCTGGAGGCTTCACGGTGGCCAGCCTATGGGCCAAACCCTATCGGCGTAGAACCCTGATGCTCTGGATACACTGGTTCTGCATAGTCCTCGCCTATTGGGGCATCTTCCTCTGGGCCCCCTACATCCTAGTCACGGAGCGTGGCCTAACCCTGGTGAAGTCGCTGAGGTATTCGCTGCTGATCACGGCGATGCAGATACCAGGCTACTGGAGTGGCGCGCTTCTCATAGAGCATGTAGGCCGTAAACGTCTATTGGCCCTATACATGGCCCTCGCAGGCCTTGGAAGCCTAATGTTCTCCATGGCTCGGACACCCTTAGAGGTGTTGATCTGGGGCTCCGTCATCTCCTTCTTCAACCTAGGCGCCTGGGGAATCACCTACGCCTATACCCCTGAGCTATACCCAACGGAGATGAGGGCCACAGGGGCCGGATGGGCCAACAGCGTAGGGCGCATCGGGGGAATCCTAGGCCCCTACATCGCAGGGGTCCTCATAGGATGGATGGGAAGTACGCCGCTGTTCATCCTCTTCGCCCTGATACACCTGGTCTCAGCCTCAGCGGTCTTCCTCCTCGGAGTGGAGACGAGGGGCATAAGCCTCGACTAGATGACGTCCCTCTCCCTCAACTCCTTTATCTCTTCGGAGCTGTAGCCTAGCCAGCTTAGAATCTCCTCCGTATGCTCCCCCAGCATCGGAGGCGGCGAGCGCACCTCCCCAGGGGTGTCGGAGAGTTTAATCGGTATGCCCGTCAGCATCAATCTCCCAGCCTTCCGATGCTCTACCTCTACGAACATCCCACGGGCCTGGAGTTGGGGATGCCCCAACAGTCGATCGACGGTATTCACGGGGGCGCAGGGGACACCAGCCTCCTGAAGCCTCCTCAGCCAAACCTCCCCGCTTTCCCTCTCAAAGATCTCGCCCAGGATCCCGGCCAGCTCCTCCCGATTCTCCACCCTCTTCGGGTTCGTGGAGAATCTCGGATCATCAGCCAACTCCTCTAGGCCCAGGACGCGGCAGAGGGCTCTCCAATTCCTGTCGGCGGCGCATCCTATAGTGATGTAGATATCCCTGGTCTTGAAGACTTGATAGGGCGCTGCAACGGGGTGGGCGGTTCCAAGGCGCTTTGGCAACTGCCCCGTGGAGAGATAGTAGCCTATGGGCTGGAGCATCCAGCTGACAGCCGAGTCCAGCAGCGATACGTCGACGAGCTGCCCCCGCCCAGTCTTCTCCCTAGCCATGAGGGCTAGAAGTATGCCTATCACAGCGTATAGGCCGGTTCCCATGTCGACGATGGCGACCCCAACCTTCACCCCTGGAGGTCTATCCTCCTCCCCTGTGACGGAGATGAGGCCGCTCTCCCCCTGCGCCAATAGGTCGTAACCACCTCTGTCTCGGTAGGGGCCTGTCTGGCCATAGCCTGAGATCCTGCAGTAGATGATCCTCGGATTTATCCTGCTTACCTCCTCGTAGCCTAGGCCGAGGCGCTCCATGGTTCCAGGTCTGAAGTTCTCCAGCAGCACATCACTCCGCTTCAGGAGCTCGATGAAGATGCGCTTACCCTCCTCGCATTTGAGGTTGAGGGTGATGCTCTTCTTATTACGGTTGAGGTATAGGAAGTAGACGCCTTCACCGCCGAGGAAGGGTGGCCCCCATCTCCGTAGGTTGTCCCCTATGCCGGGCCTCTCAACCTTGATGACCTCCGCCCCCATATCCGCTAGGAGCATTGAGCAGAAGGGGCCTGCCACAACCTGGGAGAGGTCGAGAACCCTAATGCCCTGTAGTGGCGGAGCCATATCAGAGAGGATCGATGATCAATCTATTTCACATCTATCCTCCTCAGGAGGAAGGGGGGCTCCCCTTCTCCCTCCACCACCTCTACCCTACAGCCCTCCTCTACAACCTCGGCGTCTACGACTCTGCCTATGAGCCTGATACCCCCGATCTCGGCCACCGCCAGAACCATGGGAGATGGATACCCCTCTGGGGGATAGTGTAGCACGGTGTAAGCGATGATCCTCCCTTGATCTGGGAGCTCCATCATCTCCAGATGGCCCTTAGACCCCGGGCCGCATCGATGGCATATAGCTCTTGGTGGATGATAGATGGCGCCGCAGAGCCTACACCTCGTAGCCTTGAGGTGAAAACCCATTCCCCTCACCACCCCCGCTCGTAAACGATGACGACGGCGTTGGCGGCGAAGCCTGAGATATTACAGCTTAAACCTCGCTCGGCATCCCTCACCTGCCTCTCACCCGCTTCGCCTCGGAGCTGCCAGGTGATCTCCACAGCCTGGGCGACGCCCGTAGCCCCGAGGGGATGCCCCCTCGCCTTCAGGCCTCCGCTTGGATTGATGGGCCTCTCACCCTCGATGGCTGTGAGGCCCTCCTCAACGGCTATGCCGCCCTCCCCCTTCTCGAAGAGGCCGAGGTCTTCACTCTCCACGATCTCCAAGATGGTGAAGGCGTCGTGGAGCTCCACCACGTCGACATCATCGATGGAGAGACCAGCCCTCTTCAGAGCCCTCCTCGAGGCCTCCTTCACGGCCTTTAGGATGAGGGGGTCATCCCTCTCAGTCATCATAACCCTATCGACGGCCTGGCCTACGCCTCTGATGACTACGGGTTTATCAGTTAACTCCAACGCCCTCTCCAGAGGAGCCAACAATAGGGCTGCGGCTCCATCGCTTATGGGGCTGCAGTCAAACAGCCTCAAGGGTTCGGCGACTACCCTAGAGTTGAGGACATCCTCCACCGTTATCTCCTTCCTCAGATGCGCATAGGGGTTTAGGAGGGCGTTCCGATGATTCTTGACGGCCACTAGGGCGAGCTGCTCCCTCGTCAATCCATAACGCTTCATGTAGAGCCTCGTCAGAAATGCCGCTAGGGAGGGCATCGTCACTCCATGCGGCCTCTCCCCCTCTGGGTGGGTCATGGAGGCTATAGCCCTCGTCGCCTCCGACGTGGGTAGATGCCTCATCTTCTCAGCTCCCACGACGAGGGCGATGTCATAGAGGCCGGAGGCTACAGCGAGATAGGCGTTGAGGATCGCTGAGGCGCCTGAGGCTGCGGAGTTCTCGATCCGTTCAACGGTCTGAGGCTTAATGCCCAGCTCATCGGCTAATAGCGTAGCCGTGTTCTGTAGGCCGCAGAGCATCCCCGAGGCCATACAGCCGACGTAGAGGGCATCTATGGGAGCATCCAAGGCATCGGCGTCCATTAGAGCTTTATGAGAAGCCTCAAGCATTAGATCTATGAGGCTGCGGTTAAGGTGCTTGCCGAAGGGCGTCATCCCAACGCCTATGACGGCGACATCCCTCATGGCATCAATAAGAGGGTGTCAAAGGGGAGATAACTCTACCTCACAGCGCTGGGAGAATAGCAACTCAGACACTATTATATCGCATCGGAGAATCTAACGTCGATGAAGACTTGTGAGATCATCGAGAGGGATGAACGTTATAGGATTCTAAGCTTCACAAGGCTGGAGCCCATCGTCATCGCGGAGGGTAGGGGAGCCATAGTCTGGGATGTGGAGGGGCGTGAATACATCGACTGCTACGCGGGAATCGCCGTCGTCAACGCAGGCCACTGCCACCCCAAGATCGTGGAGGCCGTTAAGAGCCAGGTTGAGCGCCTAATCCACTGCTGCTCCTACGTCTACCACAACATCCCAACAGCCGAGCTCGCTGAGCGCTTAGCGGAGGTGACGCCGAGGGGCCTCCAGAAGGTCTTCTTCGGAAACAGCGGCGCCGAGGCAAATGAGTGCGCCATGAAGCTGGCGAGGAAGTATACAAAGCGGCATGAACTCATAGCCCTGGAGTGCTCCTTCCACGGCAGAACGCTGGGAACTCTCAGCGTCACAGGTCAGTCCCGGCGTAGACGCTATGACATGGGGCCCTACCTCTCAGGCGTAGCCTTCGCTCCCGTCCCCTACTGTTATAGATGCCCCTTCGGCCAGGCCTACCCTGACTGCGGCCTCCTCTGCGCCAGGAGGCTTCGAGACGTCGTCGAATACCATACCTCTAAGTGTGTCGCAGCCCTAATAGCCGAGCCAGTCCTCGGCGAGGGGGGCATCATCCCGCCTCCACCGGAATACTTCAAGGTGGTGAAGGAGATCCTCGAGGAGTATGGCATCCTCCTCATCGTCGACGAGGTTCAAAGCGGCTTCGGTCGAACGGGTAAGATGTGGGGCATAGACCACTACGGCGTTGAGCCTGACATCATGACGATGGGTAAGGGCATCGCAGCCGGCATGCCCCTCAGCGCCTGTATAGCTAGGCCTGACATCGGAGACGCCTTCGAGCCCGGAGATCACCTCTCAACCTTCGGCGGAAACCCCGTAAGCTGTGCGGCTGCCCTCGCAAACCTTGAGGTCTTCGAGGAGGAGAGGCTGCCTGAGAAGGCGGCTGAGAAGGGGGAGTATGCCATGAGGAGGCTGAGGGAGATGATGGAGGAGCACCCCCTCATCGGCGATGTTAGGGGGCGAGGCCTCATGATCGGCGTCGAGTTGGTGAGGGATCGTGATAAAAAGACGCCGGCCGTTGAGGAGGCTAGGCGTATCAGAGCTGAGGCGAGGGAGCGGGGCGTCCTCCTAGGCCTGGGAGGCGTCAAGGGGTGCACCATCAGGTTCCAGCCTCCCCTCGTCATCACCAGGGAACAGCTAGATAGGGCCCTAATGGTCTTCGAGGAGGCCCTCACCCTTGTGGAGGGAGGCTGATGGCGCTGCTCACCGAGCCCATCAGGAAGCCCCTGAAGCTTAAGAATTACATCGGCGGAGAGTGGGTGGAGCCTGAGACAGGGGAGTATAGGAAGGTCACCAACCCTGTGACGATGAAGGTCATCGCTGAGACGCCGATCTCCGGAGAGGGAGATGTGAAGAGAGCCGTGGAGGCGGCCCTAGAGGCCTATAAAGATTGGAGGAGAACTCCGCCGCTGAGGAGGGCCCGCTATCTCTTCAGGTTAAAGGAGCTCCTCGAGGAGCACTTCGAGGAGATCAGCCGCATCTGCACCATGGAGCATGGCAAGATCATCCGGGAGGCCAGGGGTGAGGTTCGGAGGGGTATAGAGAATGTAGAGGTGGCGACAGGTATTCCATCGCTTATGATGGGCTACAACTTGGAGGACGTCGCTGAGGGTATAGATGAATACGTCATCAGGCAGCCTTTAGGGGTCTTCGCCTGCATCGCCCCCTTCAACTTCCCCTTCATGATCCCCCTCTGGTTCATGCCCTACGCCGTAGCTACGGGCAACACCTACATCATAAAGCCCTCCCCATGGACACCCATCTGCCAGAGCAAGCTCCTCGAACTCGTCGAGGAGGCCGGCTTCCCACCGGGCGTCGTAAATCTCGTCTACGGTGACGTGGAGGCCGCTCAGGCCCTGGTGAGACATCCCGATGTGAAGGGCATCTCCTTCGTCGGCTCCACCAAGGTTGGACGCATCATATACAGCGAAGGGGCAGCCCACGGGAAGCGGGTTCAGGCCCAGTGCAGCGCCAAGAACTTCATCGTCGTCATGCCAGACGCCGTCGTCGACGAGCGGATGATCAGGTCTCTCATGGGCTCCTTCTTCGGAAACACTGGTCAGCGATGTCTCTCAGGGGCGAACCTACTCGTCGTCGGCGGCGACGAATTCTATGAGAGATTGATGAATCGAGTTACGGAGGCAGCGAAGGGGCTAACCCTAGGCTATGGACTCGATGAACGTGTCGACATGGGCCCCCTCCAGGCGGAGTTCAGGAAACAGCGGGTTCTGAGCTACATAGAGAAGGGGCTGGAGGAGGGAGCTAGACTTACGTTAAATGGCAGGGAGTTCAAGATCCTTGGCGACTATCCGGAGAACTGCTTCTTAGGGCCTACGATCTTCGAGAATGTCACCTTAGACATGACGATCGCAAGGGAGGAGATCTTCGGCCCAGTGATGAGCGTCTTGAGGGCGGAAAATCTCGACGAGGCGATCGAGATGGTGAACTCCTCCAACTATGGGAACGCGGCTTCCATCTTCACCTCCAGTGGGAAAACTGCCAGGAGATTCCAGTATGAGGTGGAGTGCGGGAATATCGGCGTCAACATAGGCGTCGCAGCCCCCATGGCCTTCTTCCCCTTCGGCGGCATGAAGGACTCCTTCTTCGGAGTCCTCCACGGCCAGGGCCGAGATGCCATAAACTTCTACACGGAACGTAAGGTGGTCATAGTCCGATGGTTCTAACAATCCACCTCTTTTTACAAGGCATAAATAGGGGTAGAGGAGCTAACCCAGATCGATCCCCATGGAGATCGAGGTCAGGCCCACCGAGAGGATTGTCATCCTAGGTGTAGACCATCGAAGCATGGAGAGCCTAGCCTGGTGCGCAGCCACTTATGGAGTCAATCGGCTCTTCTGGGTCGACGGCCACCTCCTCTGCTTAGAGGTCTATGAAAGAGCCCTGGAGATCGAGATGGAGAGTGGAGAGCTCTATATAAGCCAACTCTGCTATGCTGAGATGCCCAAATACGTTAGATTGTTGGAGGTGGGGAAGGGAACCGAGATACCCGTTGTCGACATGTCGGACATGCAGCTTTATAGGGGACTGCTGAAGGCGGCTCTAGGAGCATCATCCGGGTAAAATTGCTTAGTAATATTAATCTCCCCAAGACTCGGAGGATTACCTGGGATCAGCATGCCGAGGGATTTCTGGGAGGATTTCTTCGCCTTCCACATAGGCCCCTGGGGCTTCTGGTTCGGCCCCTACAGGCCCTTCAGGGTGAGATATAGGAGAACGGAGAAGAGCCACATCCTCCGGATATACTTCGACAGGGATATGAGACGTGAGGAGATTAAGGCTAGACCTATTGAGCCAGGTGTCCTGGAGATCGAGTGGCCTAGGGCTGAACGAGGCGAGGAGATCCCGATAGAGTAGCGTAGCCCTAAATACTTTATAGGGTTAAAGGGCCTCTTCATCTCTGCATGGAGTTTGAAGAGCTAGAGCGGTTTATCGAGGCTGAACTCGAATGTCGTAGGCATCCTGGTTCCTCGGTGGCCGTCGTCAAGGGCGATGAGATGGTCTGGGCTAAGGGCTTCGGCTACGCGGACCTCGAGGAGAAGAGGCCTGCGACGCCTGACACCATATATCGATGCGCATCAGTGACGAAGCCCGTCGTCACCGTCGCCCTCCTACAACTCATGGAAAAGGGCAAATTCACGCTGGATGACCCGGTTGAGGAGCATCTCGGCTTCAAGATCACAAGCCCCTACGAGGAGAGGCCGACGGTAAGGGACCTCCTCACCCACCGCACCGGAATGCCAACCCGGGTGCCGCCCATCTTCAAGAAACTCGAGGAAGCCCCAACGCTGAGGGAGTATGTCGAAGAGGCCGC
Source organism: uncultured Candidatus Bathyarchaeia archaeon (assembly GCA_964511325.1). GTDB lineage: Archaea > Thermoproteota > Bathyarchaeia > TCS64 > B23 > B23. Next base: position 11,080 of record CAZEET010000026.1, read on the forward strand.
CAGGACCGTTAGGCCGCCAGGTGAGCGGTGGGAATACTGCAACACGGCCTATGCGATGCTCGGCCTCCTCATCGAAGCCTTCTCGGGTCAGCCCTACACGGAGTATGTCGTCGAGAATGTTCTCAAGCCTTTGGAGATGAACTCCAGCGGCTTCGAACTGACGCCGGAGATGGAGGAGCGCCTAGCCACGGGCTACGTCCGGTGGGGAGGTCCAGATCAGCCCCTGAAACGGGTTGAGCCCTACTATCTGGGGACGAGGCCCGAAGACCCAGCGGGAAGCCTCTACTCGACGGTCGTCGACCTATCGCACTTCGTCATCATGCAGCTGAACGGGGGCGTCTATAAGGGGAAACGCATCCTCGAGGAGGAGACCCTGGAGGAGATGCAGAGGCTCCAGGCCCCAGCTGGGGCGTCGAGGAGCGGCATGGCTCTGACGTGGTTCCGGAGCATCCACGATGGCCATGTGATGCTCACCCATACAGGGGGAATGCCAGGCTACACGAATCATGTCGCTCTATATCCCGAGCTTGGCATAGGGATCTGCTGGCTCAGCAACCTCAACGATGGAACCGGCTGGAGGCCTCCAGCGCCCACGGCGCTGAGGATCGCAGCGAGGGAGAAGGCGCCCTTCAACCCTGAATGGGTTCAGAGGGTTCCGGAGGAGTGGCGTAAGCTCGTCGGCCTCTATGGGGAGCGGGGGAAGACCATCAGACTGACGGTGAGGAATAGCTACCTCATCATCGAGAACCTAGGAGCCTATCTAGAGAAGATAGATGAGACCCGCTACATAGTCCACGGCTCAACCTACGACGGCTATGAACTCACCGTGGAATACGATGAGGAGGGGAACGTTAAGCAACTTGACCTCTCAGTCTTTGAGTATCCGAGATATGTGGAGGAGCCTCCGAAGGTGGATGAGGAGATGCCCCTGAAGGGGCACTGGAGGGGCGAATATCATCACCCCTATGGCTTCTACCAGCTTGACCTCATCATCGGCAGCGCTAAGAGGGGTATGGCCACAGATATGGATGGACGGCTGACACCCTTCGAAGACTTCACCGCTGAGAAGGGAAGGGTCAGAGGCGTCTATAGATTCAAGCCGCCTAAAGCCTATAGGGGCTGGATGGCCGAGGAGTTCAGAGTTGAGGTGGACCTCCACGCCTGGGAGGGTAGACTCCAGGGCCTGTTGAGATTCACATCTAAGAGACCCGGCGATCTCTGGATAGTTCCAATAACCCTGGAGAGGGTCTAACCCCATTTTTATCCATGTAGAA
>CAZEET010000027.1:0-11931 GCA_964511325.1 uncultured Candidatus Bathyarchaeia archaeon
GGGAGGAAGACCTCCACGAGCACTGCGCCTACCAGATGATCTTCAGGCTCAAACTGGGCGCCAGGAGGGATGGAAGGCTGACGGCTGGAAGCCTTGAGGCCATCCTCGACATAGGCGCCCATCAGATTCAGGCCTATCCACTGCTTGGATGCATCGTAGGATGGTGGGTCTCCCTCTACAAGCTTCCAAACCTCAGGTATGTGGGGAAGGCTGTCTATACGAATAAGGTTCCAAGCTGCGCCATGAGGGGCTATGGGAATCCCCAGATCACATGGGCCGTCGAATCCCTGATGGATGAGTTGGCCGAGAAGCTGGGCCTCGACCCCCTGGAATTCAAGCTCCTAAACCACGTCGGCATGGGCGACCTCTTCTGGGGTCAGGGGCCTACGGTTAAATCCATCATCAAGAGCTCTGGGGTTGAGGAGCTTGTAAGGCGAGGTGCGAAACTGATAGGATGGGATAAGAGGCCTAAACCTTGGGAGCAGAGGGGGCGCTATCGAAGGGGCATAGGCTTCGGAAGGGGCTTCCATACCTCCAGCGCCGGAGCCCCGGTTCCAGGAACCGTCGTCGACTATACGGGGGCGATGCTCAAGGTCAATGAGGATGGGACGCTGGACTATGTCACGGCCATGATGGACTGTGGAGGGGGAACCCTGACGGCTCATGCGAAGATCATCGCAGAGGAGATCGGCGTCCCCTTAGAGTGCGTCAACATCGTGAGGGCTGATACACAGACGACGCTCTACGACGTCTGCACTCACGCCTCCAGAGGCGTATACGCTGGTGGCGCCGCAGCCCTACAGGTGGCGAGGGAGGTGAAGAAAAAGCTCTTAGAGCTGGCCGCGCGGGTTCTCGACGCATATCCTCACGCCCTTAAGATCAGGCCCGACGAGAAGCGTGGACAAGGCGTCATCTATGTGGAGGGCGTTGAGGGGCGTGAGATCACCATCGGTGAGCTGGCCTCCATGGCGAGGCATAAGAATTGGGGGACGATCGCAGCCGTTGCCAGCGTTAGACAGGGGAGCTGTCCACCGCATTTCACGGCCTACTTCGTGGAGGTTGAGGTGGACACGGAGACGGGTGAGGTGAGGCCCGTAAGGGTGGTGGCAGGAGCCGACGTGGGGAGGGTCATAAACCCGAAGCTGGCTGAGGGCCAGATCCATGGAGGCTTCGCCATGGGGTGGAGCATGACTCTCCTAGAGGATACCCCCTACGACCCAAAGAGTGGAGACCTGCTGAATAAGGGGTTTATAACAGACTATAAGATTCCAACGGCAAGGGATCTCCCACCCTTGGAGGATTTCCAGGTCTTCTTCGTCGAGACTGAGGAGCCGACAGGTCCCTTCGGAGCTAAGGGCCTTGGGGAGGGCGCTTTAAACCCCGTAGCCGGAGCAATAGCCAACGCCATCTACAACGCCATAGGTGTGAGATTCTATGAGCTTCCAATCACGCCGGATAAGATATTGAAGGCTCTAAAGGGAGGTGAGAGGCGATGAGCATGTGGATAAACCGCATAGACACCCATATCCTCCCCATCAACTTCCAATATCACGCTCCAAAAACCCTGAAGGAGGCTTTAGAGCTCCTGGCGGAATACGGTGATGAGGCCAAGGTGCTAGCTGGAGGGACAGACCTGCTCGTTAAGATGAAGCAGCGCATCCTGGAGCCTAGACATATCATCAGCCTCAGAAACCTCAGCGAGCTCAGGGGCATAAGAGAGGGCGAGAGCGGCCTATACATCGGGGCGGCCACGAAGCTGAGGGAGATAGAGCGCTCTGAAATCGTCGCCGGGAATCTCCCCCTCCTACATGCGGCTGTCAAGGCTATTGGAAGCGTTCAGATAAGGAACATGGGCACCATAGGCGGCAACCTCTGTAACGCATCTCCAGCAGCCGACTCGGCTGTAGCCCTAATGGCCCTTGATGCGGATCTCCATGTTCAAAGCCTGGAGGGCGAGCGCGTAATACCCATCGAGGAGTTCTTCAAGGGACCGGGGATCACGGCCCTAAAGCCGGGGGAGCTCCTCACCGTTATCTATGTTCCCTATCCTCCGCGGAGGTATGGGTGGGCCTTCAGAAAGATCGGTAGGACGAGCCTGGACATCGCAACGGTCAACGCCGCCGTCCTCCTCACCCTCGATGGAGGCCGTGTCGACCTATGCCGAATAGCCCTGGGGGCCGTCGCTCCAACCCCTGTAAGAGCTAGGAGGGCTGAGGAGTGTCTCACAGGAGAGGAGCCGACGAAGAGCCTCCTCGAGGAGGCCTCGGAGCTGGTGCCGGAGGATATAAGCCCGATAACCGACGTGAGAGGAACCGCCGAGTATCGGGTTGAGGCTTCAAAGGCCCTGGTTAAGGATGCCTTAATGCTCTCAATTAAGAGGTTGGGAGGTGGATGAGATGAGGATCCGTTTCAAGCTCAATGGTCAAAGAGTTGAGGTAGACGTCGAACCCAATACGCTGCTCCTCAATCTCCTCAGGGAGCATCTTCACCTAACCGGAGCAAAATATGGATGTGGCATCGGTGAGTGTGGAGCCTGCACGGTTCTCGTCGACGGCGAACCGATCCTCTCCTGCCTCACCCTCGCGGTGGAGGTCGATGGAAGGGAGGTTACAACCATCGAGGGCCTAGCCAAAGATGGAGAATTCCATCCCCTGCAGAGGGCCTTCCTGGAGGAGGGCGCCGTTCAATGCGGCTTCTGCACCCCTGGAATGCTCATCTCAGCCTATGCGCTATTGAGCAAAAACCCCAAGCCCTCCGAGGAGGAGGTGCGAAGAGCTATATCGGGAAACCTATGCCGGTGCACCGGCTACGTCAACATCGTCAGGGCCGTTAAGCGGGCGGCTGAGGAGATGGAGGGATGAGGCTCTCCGCCGTAGTCTTAGCGGCGGGGAAATCCGAGCGCATGGGGAGGAATAAGCTTCTAATAGAGTTCAGAGGCCGCCCCCTCTTAGCCTGGGTGCTGGAGGCCGTTGAGGCGTCGAGGATCGATGAAACCCTCGTCGTAGTGGGGCATAACTTCCAGGAGCTCCAACCGATTCTAAGGGCCTATGACGTTGAGGAGGTCTATAACCCGGACTATGAACTTGGCATGACCACCTCCTTCCAAGCTGGATTGCGTAGAGCCTCGGGGGACGCCGCCTTCCTCATCCTAGGAGATCAGCTTGGATTGAAGCCGGAGCTCCTCGATGAGATGGCGGGAGTTATGGAGAAGGATCCCGAAGCCCTCCTCGTTAGCCCCATGTATCAGGGTCGGAGGGGGCATCCAGTCCTCTTCCATAGAGCCCTCTTCCAAGAGATCCTAGCCCTGCCGCCCGGCACTCCTATCAAGGTGGTCGTCGATCGCTATGATGCCTATCATCGATATGTGGAGGGAGACTTCTGGTGCATCTTCGATCTCGATACCCCTGAGGATGTTGAGAGGGCTAGCCGCCTCTTCTCACCTTGATGATCTCCGCCAGGATGCTGACGGCGATCTCCTCAGGGGTTTCAGCTCCGATCTCTATGCCTATCGGCCCCCTGATCCGATTCACCTCTTCCTCGCTGAACCCTTCTTCCCTAAGCCTGGCCCTACGTCTCTCCACTTTATGCCTACTCCCCAGCAGCCCTATGTAGGCTGGCCGTCTCCTCAGCATCGTTCTTAGGGCTGTGAGCTCATATTGGGTTTCACCGTGGACTATGGCGACATAATCGTTTGATCCAACTTCCAATCGGCTGATCTCCTGTTCGAAGGGCCCTGAACGTATCTCGGCGTAGGGGAACCTCTCCCTGGTAGCCGTTGGGGCGTCGTCGACGATGATGACTTCGAAGCCCACCATGTGGGCCAAGTCGGCCAAGGGCTTGGCTATATGCCCCGACCCTATGATGATGAGCCTTGGATCGGGCTTGATGACGTCTATGAAGACCTCAACCTCTCCTCCACACTCGGATTTTAGGGGTATCATCCCCTCTCTGGGTTCGACGCCTAGGGCGAAGGATATGCTTCGATGCTTCCCCTCCCTGATGGCCTTTAGGGCCTCCTCGACGATGATCCTCTCCATCTCGCTTCCCCCTATGGTTCCCATGGCGTTTCCATCCTCGTCGACCAGCATTTTGGCCCCCACCTCCCTTGGGCCATAGCCTCTCTTTGAGATGAGGAGGCAGAGGGCCGCCGATTTCCCAGCCTTTAAAAGCCTGTTCAGCTGGTCGAAGAGTTGGCTATCCTTCACCCCTCAACCTCTCCGAGGCGTCTAGTATAGCCTTAACGATGTTCACATAGCCGGTGCACCGGCATAGGTTTCCCGATATAGCTCTTCGCACCTCCTCCTCGGAGGGCTTGGGGTTTTTGCTCAATAGCGCATAGGCTGAGATGAGCATTCCAGGGGTGCAGAAGCCGCATTGGATGGCTCCATCCTCGACGAAGGCTTCGATGAGCTCCTTCATTATGGGCTTCTCCCTCAATCCCTCTAGGGTTTCGACGCTCCTATCCTCCACGAGGGGTGCAAGCACCAGACAGGAGTTCACCGGTTCGCCGTCGACGAGAACCGTGCAGGCTCCACACTCACCGACGTTGCATCCCCTCTTAACGCTCTTGACTCCCAGCTTCTCCCTCAACAGGTCTAGTAGGGTCTCGTTGTGCTCCGCCTCGCATTCGATCCATTCCCCATTCAGTCGGAATCTCAGAATCATACCATGCACCTCCTCCAGGCTTTCAATAAGGCTCTACGGCTGAGAACCCTCGACATCTCCCTCCTATACCATGCTGAGGCCCGGACATCGTCGATGGGTCTAACCAGCCTGCTGCAGAGGGCTGAAACCTCCTCGATGAGCTCCTCGCTCAGCTTCTTATTCATCAGCCTCTTCTCAGCCTCCATCATCCTTAGAGGCCTATCCGCCACGGCTCCGAGGGCGAGTCTCGCCACCCTACAGGTTTCATCCTCCAGCTCGATGTAGGCTGCGGCGTTCACCAGAGCTAGGGTCACAGCTCTCCGACGTCCGATCTTCTCAAAGGCTGACCCAGCGCCCTGAGGCGGGGTCTTAAACCTCACCGAGGTGAGGACCTCATCCTCAGCTAGGCTGTTCACCTTAGGCCCTGCGAAGACCTCTCCGATGGGGATCCATCTACTCTCGTCTAGCGACCTGATCTCAGCCTCAGCCTCTAAGGCGAGGAGAGGCGGCCCGAGATCGGCTGCTGGAGATGCGTTACAGAGGTTGCCGCCTATGGTGCCCATGTTCCTTATCTGGGGGCTTCCCATCGATGCGGCGGCCTCCCAGAGCGTCGGAGCCTTTGAGGCGATGAGCTCTGATTCCACTAGGTCGCTGAGGGTTGTGGTGGCCCCGATCCTGATGTAGTCTCCCTCCTCCTTGATGAAGTTCAGCTCCCCTATACGGCTGAGGTCTATGAGATGCTTGACATCGACCTCCACCTCCCTCATCAACGGTATCAGATCGGTTCCACCGGCTATCGGCTTAGCCTTCTCCAGAGTCGCCAGGAGCTCCAACGCCTCCTCAAGGCTTTCGGGTCTGTGAACTCTGAATCTCGGCAGGGGCCTCATGGCTTCTCCCCCCTAAGCGCCCTATAGAGCCTCTCAGCCGTTATTGGAAGCGTCCTAAATCTTATGCCCGTGGCGTGATAGACGGCGTTGGCTATGGCTGAGACTATGGAGATGATCGCCGGCTCCCCAACGCCCTTAGCTCCGAAGGCTGAGTGTCTATAGGGCTTCTCAACGATGATTACGTCTGAGACCCTCGGCATATCCATGGATGAGGGGATTACATAATCCTTGAAGTTCGGATTCAGAACCCGCCCCTCCTCCACGATGAGGTTCTCCGTCAATGCGAAGCCTAGGCCCTGGGCTATGGCTCCATGAATCTGCCCCTCGATCAACAGTGGGTCTATGGCTCGGCCTACATCCATCGAGGGCCAGACCTCAAGGACCTTAACCTCACCCGTCTCCGGGTCCACCTCCACCTCCGCGACGGTGGCTGCGAAGGTGTAGACGGGATAGGCGACTCCAAGCCCCGTCTCTGGGTCGAAGTATCTTCGAGGTGGAGCATAGAATCCATAGGCCGCCGGCGACACGCCTCTAATATACATCTCCCTCGCCAGCTCCCTGAAGCTGACGCTGTTCTCCGGTCTACGCCTGTCATAGGCCCTTCCATCCCTAAGCTCCACGTCCCCCTCATCGCAGCCCAGCATCTCGGCGGCCACCTTAACCATACGGCTTCTCAACCTCAACGCCGCATCGGCGGCCGCTGATCCTCCCAGCATGAGGCCCCTACTCCCATGGGTCGGCCTCGCATTAGGCGTCGAATCGGTGTCAGGCCCCTCCACCCTTATGGATTCGAGGGGGGCGCCGAGTATCTCAGCGACGATCTTCGCATGGCCAAACTGTGATCCCTGTCCGAGCTCGCAGATGCCGGTTCTATAGGTGAAGGTTCCATCCTCGTTTAGGATGAGGGAGGCGGCTGACCAGTCTGGGGCGCCCCTGCTGGTGCTTATGCCATGATGGGCGCAGGCCACCCCTAACCCCCTCAACTTCCCCTCAGCCCTCTTAACCTGTCTTCGTCTATTCCACCAGCCTGAGGCCTCCGCCACCCCCCTGAGACACTCCTCCATCCCAACGGAGTGATCTAGAAGCTGATTCGTCGTCGTCCTGGAGCCTGGTCTCAAGACGTTCTTCAGCCTAAATTCTAGGGGGTCGAGGCCCAACTTCTCGGCGAGCATATCCATCTGCGACTCAACGGCGAAGTGCATTGCCACATCGCCGAATCCCCTGAAGCTTCCGCCGAAGACCTTATTCGTGTAGACCGCTCTCCCATCGACGTGAACCGCCTCGACCTCATAGGGACCTGCGGCGTGAGCCGTCATCCTCCATAGCCAGAAGGGCGCCCTATTGGCGTAGGCTCCGCAGTCGACGGTGATGTCGACCTCGGCCGCCGTCATTCTCCCCTCAGCGTCGGCCCCGGACCTATACTTGATCCTGGCTGGATAACGCTTGACGGAGTAGGCTGCCGACTCGTCTCGGTCGAAGATGAGGGCTGCAGGTCTTCCCAGCTTCACGGCTGCTAGGGCTGCCTTGGCGCAGACGAGGGGGCCCATGTCATCCTTTCCTCCGAAGGCTCCCCCCGTTAAGGCCTGGATGACCCTAACCTGGTTTAGATTCCAGCCGAGGATCCCAGCAACCTTCTCCCTCACCAGGAAGGGGCTCTGCATGGTTCCTATGACCGTCACCTTGTTATGGCCCTCGGGTATGGCGTAGGCCGCCTCTGGCTCGATGTACATATGCTCCTGATACGGCGTCTCATAGGTATCCTCGACGACGGCCTCGGCCTTTGAGAATCCCTCCTCTATGTCTCCCTTCCTAACCCTAGTGGTGACGGCGATGTTATCTTCGCCGCCGTGGATCCTCGGCGCATCCTCGCTCAGGGCCTCATCTATGGTGTAGACCGCCTGGAGCTCCTCATACTCCACCTCCACGGCCTCGACGCCCTTGAAGGCTGCCTCCTCGTTCTCGGCGCAGACCAATGCGATGGGGTCGCCGACATAGTGAACCTTAACATCGTTGAGCAGCGGCTGATCGGGTAGAACATATCCGATCTGATTCTCGCCCGGTATGTCCCTCGCCGTGAGGACTGCGGCGACCCCTGGAATCTTGAGGGCCTCCTCAATGTCTATTCGCTTTATCAATGCGTGAGGTAGGCTGCTTCGGACAACCTTCACTACGAGGGCGTCCCTCTCAACGTAGTCTGCCGTGAACTTCGCCCTTCCAAGGGCCTTATCGAGGGCGTCGAAGCGTCTCACGCTCTTGCCGATGACTAGGAAGCTCCCCCTCTCCGAGAGCCTCTCAAAAACCTCCTTAGCCTCCATCCTCCGCGATAAGTGGTTATCTCGCTATTTATCCTTTCACGTCTCTGGAATCACCTCTATGTCGCCATCTTTGAAGATGAGGATCCTTAGCGGCTTTATGGTCTTGACGCCTCTGACGCAGCTTCTGGCTTTGAATCTTATCTCGTCGTATATCCTGGTGAAGTTGGCCCTCAGCTTCACACCCACCTCATCTGCGGCGTCGATGACCAGCCGTGGGACATCCACGAGATGGGTTCCAGGGGGAACCTCAACCGAGGAGGCGGCCACCAGCTCTCTATAGGCCCTCAAGGTCTCCTCAGCCAGCTTCAAATTTCTCTTAGCCCTCCGCTCTATTATGGAGATGTTCTGCCTCGTCGTCCCAAGCCTCTCGGCCACCTCCTCCTGGGATAGTCCCTCAAGCCTAAGCCTCAACACCTCGAACTGGGTTGGGGTGAGCAGCCCATATCTACGCCTAACCATACATCGAAATTAAAGGCGTAGAGGCGTAAAACGATGTCGTCTTCCCCCTGAAATCGAATATGTTTACGTATCATCCATAATTTTATAAAATGTAAAGCTGAGTTGGTTAAGGCATCATGAGGCGTCTACTCCCCCTTCTCATCGTTCCCCTCATAGTTCTCGTCGCGACGTCCTCCTATTTCATAATCCTAAGGCGGGGTGGTGGATGGAGGCTTGAGATATACGTTGATGGGGAGAGGAAGGCTGCCTACCGATTTGAGACGCTTAAGGGGTTATCGGATGCCATTACCATCGAGGGTTGCGGGGAGATCTCAGCCCTCCCCCTCCTAGGGCTTCTGGAATCCAGCGGCGTCGACCTCGATGGAAATATCGTATCCTCCTTCACTCCCTATGGTTCTGATGGTTATCATCGGACGGTGGAGGAGGCGTATCTCCATCTCTTCGATGCCTATATCCAGATCGTGGAGGAGAAAGACATCGCCGATTATGGTCCCCTGAGGATCGTGATAGCTGGGTTACCGAGGAAGTATTGGGTTCATCACCTCGTGAAGATCGATGTTGAGCTGGAGAGTTGGAGGCTCAGCCTCCTTGTGGATGGCGCCGTGAAGAAGAGCTGGAGCGTCGAGGAGCTCTCAGCGATGCCCAGGGTCTCCATAAACCTGAATGAAGAAAAGGCTGAGGCGATCCCCCTCCCCTCACTGATCGAGGCGGCGGGAATAAGGATAGGTGAGGAGGCCACGATTAGGGTCATCTCCACCTATGGGGAATCTGTGATTCTAAGCTCTGTAGACGTCCTCCACGTCTATGTGATGGTCGTCGAAGGTTCAGCCATCTCCGAGTTCGGCCGTCTTCGCCTTGTCTCTCCTGGAGGTTTGTCTCTCGATCACCTGGTGGCCTTGGAGGTGTCTGGGTGAGGCTTGAGTCTAGGGCCATCTCCCTCCTCGCCATCTTGACGGCTTTCCCAACGGCCCTCGGCTACGTCCTAGGCCCCCTAACCCACAGTCTCAACGCCCTTTTGGGACTCGTCCCCTTCCTGCCGGTTAGGTTCTCACTGGGTTTCATACCTCTCGTCATCTCGACGATCCTGGCTAGGGGCTATCTCGGCAGGGGTGGAGCGGTGGTTGAGGGGGCTCTACTCGCCGTCTCAGGCGTCTTCCTCCATCCAACTCAGCCCGCCCCCATCCTTCTATTGAGGGATGTCCTCCTAGGCGTTGGGGTTGAGGTCTCACTTATCCGAAGCAGCGATCTGGGTTTCTCCCCCCTCCTGTTATCCAGCCTTCTCGGAGGCTTAGCCAGCTATCTCCCCTATCTCCTCTACGCTTCCCCGCTCTCAAATCCCCTCCTCATCTATTCCTCGTGGGTCATCTTGATGTCGAATAAGCTCCTCTCAGCCCTCATCGGCGGCTATCTCTCATATCTAATCCTCAGAAGACTTCCAGCGGCGTGTCAACTAGGGGGTTAAACCTAGATCTCTGAGAACCCCCTCCAAATCTCCGGCCCTATGCCTAGAGATACTTCCAGCTCTACCGCTTAGGAGCTCCTCAACCCTCTCAGCCAGGTCGTCTCTACAGCTATATATGGCGGCCCCTCCCCTCTGAAGGCTCTCAGCCACCTTCATCGCTCCCCCATAAAGTCCTAGGCCCTTGGCCTCCAGCCTCCCGAACTCGTCGATGAAGATGACGGCTCCCCTATCCAGCTCCTCCGCCTCCTCCTCGAGGACTTGATTCCCCCAATTGAAGGCCTTAGACGAAAAGGCGTAGTGAAGCCTCCCATAGCGAAGCCAGCTCTCCTCAGCCTTCTCAGGAACTCTACATAGGGGGATGCGTTCACCGGTTGAGACCCTTAAGAGGTCGTAGCCGATGAGGCTGTAATCCTCGTAGACTCTCGGCGAGATGAGGCCTAGGACTTTAAGACCCTGCTTCCTAAGTTTCTCGGCTAATCTGAGGCAGGTTAGGGTTTTCCCGCTTCCTATGGGGCCATATATTATGATGGCCCTCCCTCCTGGGTCGTCTCCCCTCTCCATCTTTAATAGTAAGAGGCGGGATGGAGGTATAGCTGTGATGGAGGCCCTTAAGAGGCTGCTGTCGCTGGAGGGGAATCTCCGCGTCCTCGCCCTTCAGACGATTCTCTCCCAGCTTGGCTTCGGCATGTTCTACGTCGTCTGGCAGCCCTATCTATTGTCGATGGGGGTCTCCATCATTGAGTTGGGGTTGGCTCAGACCGTGATCAATCTCAGCTCCGCGGTTGGCTCCCTCCTCTGGGGCCTCCTCTCCGACGAGTTTGGGCGTAAATCCATCGTTGTCGCCTCGTATCTATGCCGGGTTCTCTCCATGTTAGCCCTCCTCGCCTCCCGTAATCCTTTGTTCCTCTACCTCTTCGCCTTCCTCCTAGGCTTCTCAGCCTACTATATGCAGGGGAATCCCGCTAGGAGCGCCTTGATCTCCGAGTCCGTGGAAAGAGAGCGTAGGGCGATGGCCATCAGCATCCTCCTATCCATCTCCCTCGCCACCTCCACGGTGGCGGCCTCGGCTGGGGGCTACATAGCCCTCAGGATCGGTTATCGCATCATCTTCTATCTCTGCATCCTCTGCGATCTCCTCGGCGTCCTCCTCATCTCCCTCTTCGTGGAGGAGACCCTGAGAGCTAAGCGGTGGGATGGATGTTGGATCAGCCGTATAGGTGGCCGCCTTAAACCCCTCGGGGAGTTGACGCCGCTCTATCTCATCGTCATTCTACAGGGCTTAGGCTACACAGCCGGTTATTCGCTCCTCTATGGCCTCCTCGTTGAGCACTATTGTTTCACAACCTTTCAGCTAGGCATGTTATCAACGGCCTTCAACATCACCTGGGCTCTCTCATCGATTCCCATGGGGCATCTCTCAGATCGTCTAGGGCGTAAGCCGCTCCTCCTCGCCTCCTGGGCGGCCGCCCTCGCAACGGCTTTGGGCTTCATATACTCCAGGGGCTTCTGGGGCTTCCTCCTCTTCGAGATCGTCTCCGGCTTAGACCCCTCGATGTGGACGCCTGCCTGGATCGCCTATGTATCTGAGAAGACGAGTTCGGATGCCCTATCCTCAGCCCTTGGGAGCCTCACATCCTACTCCAGGATGGCCGGGATACCCGCCCCCTACATCGCATCGCTGCTATACTCCAGATATGGCTTCAAGGCGCCGCTGGTTTTCCACGTCATCTTATTGATGCTCACTCTGCCCCTACTGCTTGGCCTGGAGGAGCCGCCGCGTAATCCTCTCAAAACCTAGTTATTATCTAAACATTTTGAGACATTTTAACAGCGAAGGTACAAATAATCTCCCCTCAAAGCTCATTCAAAAGAGAGTGATGCTCCAGCCATGTAACACAATCATAATATACTTCCAAGGGGCCTATAATGAATTGCCCAAGCAGGGGAGCACGCCGAGAATACATGCATCGAGGCGATGAGCCCATCGGTCGAAACGGCTGAAGACCGGTGGGCGCCAAAGACATCGCTCCGATGGGCCGGACATGTATTCAAGGCTTAGACCCTGCTTGGGCCTTCTTCATTTTGGAGACCCCTCATCCCATCTAGGTGTTTTCATACTCCCTTGGGAGATACCTCACCATGCCCAGACCCGCCGTTCTCCCGC
>CAZEET010000028.1:0-11885 GCA_964511325.1 uncultured Candidatus Bathyarchaeia archaeon
GATCTATGGCTCCCCATCGACATACTCCTCCTGGCGGCGGGATTGGCGATACCCTTCTTGATGGCGAGGATCGATAGGAGGCTTAGAATGCTCTTCGTCTATCCCTTCATACAGGGTCTGTTAAGACTCTCCATGGCTCTATGGAACATACACATCCTCCTATCCCTAGGACTCTAAGGGGTTACAGTCCTATAACCTCAGCCTCCTGAAACTATCGGGAAGACGACGACCCTATCACCCCTCCTCAGCAGAGCTGAGAGCCATAGGCGTCTACCATTGACTAGGACGCCGAGGAGGCCCCGCTCATAGGCGTAGAGATACTCCTCCCCAAGGCTGAGGAGGAAATCCCTCAGGGTAGTCGCCCTCTCCACGCGGCGGATGGTGAGGCTTGGATACCTCATCGCCTCCACCCTTTAAACCGTTTAGAAACATATATGGATATATGAGCCTTCTAAGGCGGAGGCTCCTCCTGGCCTTATTAGAGGGAACCCGTGAAGGCTGCGCCCCACTCGATGGGCTAATCGACAGGTTGAGAATACCCAACGAAGCCTTAGAAGCCCTCATCGATGAACTCGCCTCCAAGGGCCTGGTGAAGCTCTCCAACGGCCTAGTTGAGGCCTCCATGGCTCAGAGGCTGAGACTTGCTGTGGCGGCGGTGGAGCTTGGAGCCGACATCGAGGAGGTCTCCAGGGCGCTTGGCTGGAGGGAGTTCGAGGAGATGGCCGCCTACATCCTGGAGGAGAATGGCTTCGAGGTTCATAGACATCTCCGGTTTAGGGCGGATGGTAGAGGATGGGAGATCGACTTGGCGGCTCTGAGGAAGCCCTACATACTCTGCGCCGAGTGCAAGCGTTGGAGGAGGGGGCTGAGAGGCTCAGCGTTGGAGGAGATGGCTGAGGGGCAGCGTCGAAGAGTTGAGGCGTTAAGCGGGAAAGCCGCCGAGCTTCTCCCCATCGATGGATGGGGAGTGGCCACCCTCATACCCCTAATCCTATCGCTGACCACTCCGCCTAGGAGGATGATATACGGCGTCCCAGTGATCCCGATCCTGGAGCTTCCAAGCTTCCTAGAGGCCTTTGAAGGCTATCTAGATGAGATATGGCATCTAACCCTAAAGGCTCCACCTAGGAGCAATAGACCTCATCAGATGCTTCTCAGGGTGAGAAAGAGGGGTTAGTGGAGCTCCACAAATCTCTCCAGCTGTCTCGCCTCGCTCTCCAAGCCGAGTCTTCTGAAGGTCTCCCTGGTTGGTATACCTCGCTCATCCCAGCCTCGCTTATCATAGTAGGCCTGAAGCAGCCTGTCGTAGCCCTCCAGCTCTAGGTGGGCGCCCTTCAACGGCCCCTTCGTCAGTGGCTCCTCGAACCACCTCCTCGGGGGATAGTCCATCCTCCGACTCCACTCTCCGCCATACTCCCTCACCCAGAAGGCTCTGATGAGGGCGTAGACCCTGTCGCCTAGGGTGAGGAGCTCGTCTAGGCTCATGGAGACTCCCGTCGCCGCCTCTAGGAACCTTGGATACCAATCGAGTTCGAAGCCAAGCTCTATCCAGGGGAATCTACAGGTGACTAGACATTCGAACATCCCGCCTCTAATCCTCTGGAACTCGATGACCTTATCCGCCTTCTCAGGGATATACTCAGCCCTCCTACCGCTGGAGATCTCCCAGGAGATGACCCAGGCATCCTTATGATGCGCCCCTATCGGGGAGGTGCCGAAGCTCAACGCCATGCCTGGACAGAGGTGGCAGTCATAGGCGCTGCACTCAAGCCCCTTGACATGGATGGCGAAGTCGGAGGCCCCGCCTCCAAGGCGTTCAGCCGCCTCCCTTACGCCCAGGCTTAGAAGTCTCCCAGCGTCTCCTCTCCGATAGGCTATGTCTATCAGCAGCCTCTTGGCGCCCTCGTAGTCGCCCCAAGCGACGTCGATGTCTAATAGGCCCTTCTCAGCTGCCTCTATGGCGAAGCCTAGGGTATTCCCAGCGCTGATGGTGTCCAACCCAAGCTCGTCGCAGACCCTGTTTAGGACGGCAACCTTCTTGAGGTCGCCGATGCCGATGTTGCTGCCTAGCATGGCGACGTTCTCATAGTCCAGCTCGCTCTCAAGGCCCTCATGGTCTTGAATGATGTTTCCACAGATCATATTACAGTTGGGGCAGCCCCTCTGTTTGATGACCATCCTCTCCATCGTTGAGCCGCTTATAGCGTCGGCCTCGTCGAAGACGCCCTCTCTGAAGTTATAGGTTGGAAGAGTGCTATTCTCCTGGCACCACTCTATGGTGGCCATCGTCCCCTGACGCCGCCAGAAGCCGTAGTTCTCCTTCTCCGTGATCACCCTATAGGCCTCACGGCCCAGCTCCCTCAGCCTCTTAGGATCTGCAGCCTCCGGCTCTTTATCGCCTTTAAAGACGACGGCCTTCAGATTCTTGGATCCCATAACGGCCCCCATACCCGGCCTTCCACCCGCCCTCCCCCTCTGGGAGACGACGGTGGCGAATCTCACCTGATTCTCCCCGGAGGGCCCTATCAGGAGAACCCCGGTATCCCTACCATGCTCCTCAAGCAGCCGATCCTCAGCCTTGAAGGCATCTACACCCCAGAGGTCTCCGGCATCCCTAATCTCAGCTCTATCTCCCTCCACCAATAGATAAGAAGGCTTCTCAGCCCTCCCCCTAATTACGACGGCGTCTAGGCCGCATCTCCTAAGCTGGACGGCGGCCCTCGTTCCAACGTTTCCATCGCCGTATCCTCCGGTGAGGGGGCTCTTGGAGGCGACGACGAGCTTACCGCTGCTCGGTATGGCGTATCCCGTGAGGGGGCCTGCCGCGATGACCAAGAGATTCTCAGGGCCGAGGGGATCCGTACCTGGAGGGAGTTCATCCCAGAGGAGTTTTACCGCGAAACCTCTGCCCCCTACGAATCTCGTTGCCAGGTCAGCGGGATACTCCTCAACGATACACTTCTCCTTTGAGAGATCAACTCTTAGAAGCCTACCGCTCCAACCCTTCAACCTCTCACCATCTAAGCCTCACCGCTTAGGGGAAAAAGGCTTTCTGCTTATCCCCCTGAGAGCGGGGGTAGTAGCACCACTAAGTCTCCATCTCTCAGCTCCGTCTCCAAACCCTTTAGAAGACTTATGTTGCTGCCGTTCACCAACACCGTAACCCCATCATCCACCTTTATGGATTTGCCAGCTCTATCGGATAGGAGTTTGAGGAGCGATCTAATGGTTGCGGCTTCCTCCAGCTCTAGGTCTAGACTCCACCCTAGATGGATTGAGAGCTCGCCGAAGACGAGCACCTTGACCCTCATAGCCTATACTCCTAATGACAATAGGGTTTTGAAGGGGTTAGAAAAAACTGTTTATCTCCTCATCTCTTGCAGAGGGGGATCAAGGTAGCTTAGCCCAAGCTTCTGGAGGGTCTCCCGAGTTGGTATTCCACGTTCATCCCATCCCATCACCTTGAAGTATTCCCTCTTCATCCGCTCAACAATCTCTCTGTCGGCCTTCATCCCCTTATAAGGTCCGCTAGGGAGAGGCTCATAGAATCTGGGTGGATTGTCGAAATCCTTATCGGGATCCCAATAGACATCTGGGCCTCCTAACAGGATGAAGACCTGTTGTAATGTTATAATACGCCTCCCATGTTCGGTGCACCATCTATGCTTGGAGATATCCCATCCGGTCACAGCCCTGGCGAACTCCCAGATGAGGGGGTCATGGAAGCAGAAGGAGCAGACAACGGCGGAGTCTCCGAAGACACTCCAAGCCATATCCTCATAGCCGTCCCTCGTCGTCGAGGTGTGATCACCACCTTGAGGTGAAGCTGCATAGCCTATAGGCGTCGGATAATCCCTACCGCTTCGAATGCCATGAGCTCCAACCTCAATGCCCTTAACGTGAACCGCATATCTGAGAACGTCGACGCCTTTTAGTTTCCTTATCTTCAGCGCCGCCCTGTAGGTTCCCTCGGCCAGTATGTCTCCTATACCCTCACGCCTCGCAATCATGTGAGCAAGCCTATCGAAGGCCTCCACATCTCCCCACTCCAGTTTGAATCCCAAGTCCTCCTCGGTGAGGACGCCCCGCTGATACAGCTCAGCGGCGAAGGCCATGGTGTTCCCGATGTTTATACCGGAGTGCCCTAGGTTGTCGATGACCGCGCTCAGATGGATGGCGCCCTCAGGGTCGAAGACGCCGAGGTTCGGTCCGAGGTAGGCCTCCATCTCATAGTCTGGCATATCAGTTATGTCTCCCTTCCATTTACCCGTCTTGATACAGCTGATCTTCATACAGCTGGTGGTGCAGTTAAAGTCAGCGTGATAGGGTTTAACCCAGAATCTGAATTGGAAGTTGGGGCCTCCGAAGCGCCTCTCATCATGCCACTCTTCCTGCCAGTTCCGGACGGGCTCCGAGCTTGTGTCAGCGGCCACATAGTAGCCACCGTAGCCAGTGCCCCATCGCCGCATCCTATCTCTCTTAATAAGCTCCCGGTGGACCTCCCGCCAGAGGATCTTCACCGTCTCAGGAGCCGCCACCTCAGGCAGTGGTCCAGACCCTTTTGCGACTATGGCTTTTAGGTTCTTGGATCCCATGACGGCTCCATAGCCTCCATAGCCGGCGGCGTGAAACAGCTTTGTCATCACAGCTGCATTTCTCACCCTATTCTCACCTGCTGGCCCTATGTAGAGGAAGCCGGGCTCTCGCTGCAGCCCCCTACGAGGCTTGGAGAGAAGCTCTCTCACCTCTCGATTGAGCAGCTTGATCGTCTCCTCGCCGATCTTTCCCCATAGGTGGCTTGCATCTCTTATTTCGCAGCCCTCATCGGTGATCAGCAGATAAACCGGCTTCTCTGCTCGGCCGGAGACTATGACACCGTCGTAGCCAGCTGCCTTGAGCTCCATGGCGAACTCGGTGCTCGTCGTGGAGCCGACTACCCCATTGCTAAGGGGAGATTTACCTGAGACGCATACCCTCGAGCCGGGATAGAATGCCGTCAGGGGGCCAGTGAGGGCGATGAATAGATTCTCAGGGCCGAGGGGGTCGACTTCAGACCAGTGGTCTCCGAGGCGATCCCATAGTATCTTAGCCGCTAGGCCCCTCCCTCCGAAGAAGTCCTCCATGGTTCTCCAGGGAAGCTTGAGCTCCCTTATTCTCCCCTCGGTGAGATCTACGTCTAGAATCTTACCTGTGTATCCCCTCGGCATCAGACCACCTCCAAACCCTTCTCCCCGTAGAGGTTTACGGCTATGTCCCGAGCCACCTCCAAGGGGGGTCTAGCGAAGAGCTTGCGGTTGACGTTCACCTCCTCCTCAACCGCATAGATGGCCCTATAGCCGGCCTCAACGCAGACCTTTACACATTCAGGGTCTCCACCGCAGAGATCGCAGATGGTAGCCTTCCCATCCTTGGGATGGAGGAAGGGAACCTGCCCTGGGCAAGCATCTATGCAGACCCCACATCCGGTACACTTCTCCCGGTCAACCAACACGGCCTTAGTCCTCTCATCGACGCTGAGAGCCTCCACGGGGCAGGCCTCCACGCAGGGGTAGTCATCACACTGGGCGCAGAGATGGATGACCTCAAGGCCTGGGAAGGGCATGAAGATCCTTATCCTCGAGGCCTCAGGCCATATCCATCCCTCATGGTGTAGGCTGCAGGCGATCTCACAGCGTCGACAGCCGGTGCATCGAAGGTGATCCCTAACTATCCAAACCGTCCTCTCCAAAAGAGACACCTAGAGAAGGGTAGCCGCCAATCGATTAAATCTATCGGACTCATCTTTTTAAGGCCCGTGGAGGTAGAGGTTTAGGGTTACGCCTTGGTTAAGGCCTGGATGAGAGGCGTCTTGAAGGCTGTTGCCTATTCGGTTCTCGTCGTCGCCGTGATGCTCCTACTCGATTGGCTGCTGGCCGAGGTGGAGATGTTATCTTCTCTCGTAGGTTACTCAAGCTATATCGATGCGGCTGTCATCCTCATACTGGGTTATAAGGCTGTGAGCTCCATCGCCGAGGCAGTCTATCTCTCAACCCTTGAGATCTCCGACATCGGGACGGCTGGGTCGCTGAGGGCGATCACTAGGATCGCTGGGGTCGCCGTCCTATTGTCGACGTTGACCTCGGTCTTCAACGTCAATCCCTCAGCTGCCATAACCATCGGCTCCTTCTCAGGTCTCGTCGTGGGCTTCGCCACTCAGAATGTGTTGACCCAAGCCGTCTCAGGTATCTTCCTAGCCATCACCCGACCCTTCAGGATCGGAGACCATGTCATCATCTACAACCGCTCAGCTGGAGAGCCGCGGGAGGGCATCGTCGAGGACATAGGTATAATGCACACTGCGATAAGATCTGTGGATGACTCGACAAGGGTGCTAATCCCGAATAACATCGTCTTCAACGCTATCATAATACGCAAGAGCGAAGCGACTGAAGGTTGACCGTAAGCCCTATCACCTCAGAGATCTACATAGGGAGATGAATGCCCTAAGAGAGTTGAATAGGCAACTTGAGAGCCAGCTTAGGCTTCAGACCTATCCCCTCGCCATAAGGCTGCTGGAGTCGGAGGATGAGATACCAGGTGAGGCGCTGAGACCCCTAAGAGATCTGGGACATCACCTCTCAACCTGCCAGGCCTTCGCCATGTCCAGACGCGAAGGGTTGATGGTGGCCGAACTGAAGAGGGATATGTGGTGCCCTGAACCCGTCATCGGCTACGGCCTGGAGCCGCCGCCTAGATTCTTCCTAGAGGGCTATAACCGCTATCCGCAGGATGTCGCCACCCTCGAGGCCGGGGCTATCTGGGCCTCGAGGGAGTTTCCACGCCTAGAGCCTGGACGCTACATAGGCGTCCTCTCAGCCCCTCTCGCCTCAGCGCCCTTTGAACCCCATGTCATCGCCATCTACTGTAATACAGCTCAGCTGACGATTCTACTACTTGGCATCGCATATAGAGATGGATTAGATGTTGAAGTCAAGCTCAGTGGCCACGCCGCCTGCGTCTACGCTGTCGTGCCGACCCTGAAGACTGGGAGATGCTGGGTCACGCTGCCCTGTATGGGCGACAGAGCCCGGGCGATGGCCGGAGACGACGAGATAATCTTCTCCCTACCGCCACAGGATGCTGAGGATCTCCTCAAAGGCTTAAGGCATATAGAGAAGACCGGCAGACACATACCCTTTAGAAGATCTATGCAGCCTGAGTATCAGCTCCCCGAGAGCTATGAAAAGATGGCCAAAATGCTAGGTATTCTTAATGATGACCTTCTCTGAATTAATTTCTCTATTTTTAGTATTGTTATGGAATACGACATAAACCCATGTTTGAAGAGTCAAGGATATTTGTTAACAATATATTAGAACTACCAGTCTCAAGAAAGGATAGAGAACGTCTTGAAGAGTATCCCAGCTTGAATTAAGATTATGAAGGGATCAAGGAAGATCTTATGATTTATTTTTTACACCCTGTGAACTCTATCTCTACCGTGGTGTAAAATGATTAGCCCTTTACAATAGGAATAATAACATATTTTACTTGTTCCACTTTTCTAATTGATCTAATTTTATCTATGAATTCCAGTATTTCTTTTATTTCTCCCTCAGTTATGAATATTTCTAAGCAATATATTTCCCCTAAATGAATATGCATGTTACCTGAAACTATATCGTCGTAGTCGTGTCTAAGTCTTATAAGCCTTTCACTAACATCCTTCCTCCTTTTATCGGAGATGACGGTTATGGTTGCCATGGCTCTTCCCTTCTCAAATCTGCTCAATTCGTGCTCCAGGATTACCTCTCTAAGGGCATCCCTTATGGCTTCGGAGCGACTTGAATAGCCCACCTCCTCGATGAAGCGATCGAGTTGGTCGAGGAGCTTCGATGAGAGGGAGATGCTTATCACTGGCATATAATAAGATTCCATCTTCCATCTAATAAATATTATTAAAAATGTGGTTTTCATTAGCATTAAGTTAATAAATATAGGTGTGAAAGAGGGGAGAAATGACTCACTCCCATACCCATGAGATGGAACATCATGAGGAACATGAATGGGGAGAGGAGATAAGGATAATCTCCATCTCCACCATCCTTCTAACATTAGGGCTGATCCTCGAGTTTGTACTTCATTTAAGAACACCAGCGGAGATTCTCTTCATCCTAACCATTATCTTATCGGGATATGAGATAGCAAAAGAGGGAGTTTCCTCCCTCCTTTTTAGAAGGAGGCTTAATATAGACTTTCTTATAATCATCGCGGCGATCGGCAGTTTTCTCATTGGACATGGCGAAGAGGGCGCGACAGTTATCTTCCTCTTCTATATCGCGGAGTTCCTAGAGGAATACGCCGCTGAGCGAGCTAGAAGATCGATACGCCTCCTAATGGAACTCGCCCCCGAGACCGCGGTGGTTAGAAGGGATGGAAGAGAGATGAAGGTTCCGGTTGAGGAGATCGATGTCGGAGAGATCGTTCTCGTCAGGCCAGGTGAGAAGATCCCCGTGGATGGCGTGGTGGTTAAGGGGGTTTCCAGCGTCAATCAGGCGCCGATAACAGGCGAATCTCTCCCCGTGATGAAGCAGGTGGGAGATGAAGTCTATGCAGGTACGCTGAATAATGAGGGGTTCTTAGAGCTTAGAGTTACGAAGAGGGCGAGTGAGACGCTTCTTTCGAAGATCATCAGGCTCGTTGAGGAGGCTCAGATGAGAAAGGCTCCGATGGAGAGGTTCATAGATCGCTTCTCAAGGTATTACACGCCCTCCGTCATAATCCTCGCGGTGGTCATAGCGGTGGTTCCCTCTCTCCTTCTAGGCTTTCCCTTCGATGAATGGTTCTATAAGGCCCTGGTTCTCCTGGTCGTCTCCTGTCCCTGTGCCTTGGCGATCTCGACGCCGGTTGCGATGGTGTCGGCTATAACTAGTGCGGCCAGAAACGGCGTCCTCATAAAGGGTGGTGCCTACGTCGAGGAGATAAGTAAGGTTAAGGTCTTCGCCTTCGATAAAACGGGAACCCTGACGGAAGGAAGATTGGAAGTGACGGATATCATCAGCCTAGATCACCCCCGTGACGAAGTGCTCATCAAGGCAGCCTCCCTTGAAATCTACTCGGAGCATCCCATAGCTAAGGCGATCGTGGAGAAGGCTGAAAGAGAAAAGGTGAATTTAATAGAGGTTAAAGAATTCAAAGCTATACCGGGTAAAGGGGTAACTGGACATATCGAAAATGAGAGGTGGTTTATTGGAAATCGAAGACTCTTCAAAGAATTATCTATAGAAATCCCAGAAGAATTAGCACAGAAGCTTGAAAGTGAAGGAAAGACTGTGGTATTTATCGGTAATAGGAAGAGGATCGTTGGATTAATCGCTGTGATGGATAAGATACGTGATGCAACCCTAGCCACCATAAAAGCCCTTAAAGAGAGGCAGTTGAAGACCATAATGATAACTGGTGACAACGAGAGAACAGCTAAAGTGATAGCTCAAAAGCTAGGCATAGATGAATTCTACTCCGAGCTTCTGCCAGAGGATAAGGTGAGGATAATAAGAGAATTATCAAAGGAATATGGGCATGTTGCCATGGTTGGAGATGGTGTCAACGACGCTCCAGCCCTCGCAACAGCTACGGTCGGCATAGCCATGGGGGTTATAGGCAGTGGTGTCTCTCTCGAAACCGCTGATATATCTTTGATGCAGGATGACCTGTCAAAGCTTCCCTATCTCATCAAGCTGAGTGATAAGACGCTGGAGGTGGTGAAGGAGAATATCATCGCATCTATATTGATTAAGGGGAGCTTCGCGATACTCACCTTTCCAGGGCTGATAACCCTCTGGCTTGCAGTGGCGATAGGAGATATGGGCCTATCCCTCGCCGTGATCCTCAACGCCATGCGCCTATCACGGATAAAGGCCGATAACCTAGAAGGAGAGATACGAGCCTCCCATTCCATCTCTCCTTCCTTTGCTTAGCTATCTTTGGTGCATTATCCTATCTAAAACCCGGAGAATATATGGGGGGGAGAGTTCTCCCCTCAACCACAGCCATCGGCTGGTGGCTTTTGGACATTCCCACCGGCTACTTGTGACCCCGGGCGTCAATATATCACATCTGGAAGTTATTGATCGATGAAACCCTGGGTCTCATCGCTGGATCATCACTCCTCACCCTTGGGATCATCTTAACATCTTTAGGCGTCAGAGAATTCCGTTCAATTCGTAAGATATCTGGCATAGAAATCTCCAAGTTGATAACTTCAGGAACATATAATAAGAGTCGCAATCCTCAATTCCTAGGCTTCTATCTCTCTTTAAATGGGGATCACCCTATTGGGGTGATCCGGGTATGTCCTTCTCCTATCGATCATAGCAATCATCTAGTGTGTCATTATTATATTGTGAAGAGAGGAGTCCTATATAGAGAGAGTATTTGGAGAGGAGTATCGGAGATATAAACAAGGATGCCGAGATATCTAAAAATACCTTAAAATAAATCTTATAGGAAAATTATCGATTTAGAGCCTGAGGGGCGACGACTTCATCCTCCTCCCGACGTAGGCGACGACGTTTATCGCCGCTCTGGCCCCCTCCCCGACGGCTATCGCCACCTGCATCCCGCCGCAGGTGCAGTCGCCCACCGCATAGACGCCCTCGATGTTCATCTCCTGCCTTCGGTTCACCTTTATGCATCCCCGTTCGTCGATCTCCAATCCGCTCTTGGCTAGGATGTCGGTCAGCGGGGCAGCCTCGGTGACTATGAAGACGCCGTCCACCTCCAGCCTCCTAGTCTCGTCGTCGACTCGAAGCCTCAAGGCCTAAGTCCTCCCCCTCTATCGCTTCGACCTTGGCCTCGACGACCTCGATGCCGCTCCCTCTCAGCCTCCCCAGCTGTTCCGCTGTGAACCCCTTAAGGGGGTATGAAGTAAGTCTTTGAGGTCATGCCGCCTAGGAGCAGTGCATCCTCCACGGCTTCATCTCCATGGCCCACGACGGTGACTCTTCGCCCCTTGAAGAGGGGGCCGTCGCAGATGGCGCAGTAGCTGACGCCCAGGCCCAATAGTCGTTCCTCCCCCTCTATTCGGCTTCGTTTTCTCCTAAGCCCTATGGCCAAGATGACGGTGTAGACCCTGTAGGTCTCCTCCCTCGTTGTCACCATCTTCACCGGTCCGATGAGGCTTAGGGCTAGAGCATCGCCCTGTTTGACCTCAGCCCCAATCTCCAGCACCTGCCTCCTCATCCTCTCCAGCAGCTCTTGGCCGCTTACACCCCGGGGAAGCCGGGGTAGTTTCTTATCTTGTGGGCCAGGCTCAGCCTAGATGAGGCCCCCCTCCAAGATGAGGGTTTTAAGGCCCATGCTCGCAGCGTATAGACCCGCTGTTAGGCCCGCCGGGCCCGCTTCGATGACGAAGATGTCGTGTGATGGCCTACTCGTCAGGAAGAGGGACATTTTCCTCAACCCCAACGGCCTTGAGCAAGAACTCTGCGAACTCCCGCTCGGGTATGACGCCCTCGAACTCCACCTCGTCGTTTATGACCGTCTTGGGAACGGTCATCACCCGATATCGATGGGCCAGCTCTGGGAACTCGACGGCCTCAACGACGTCAGCAGTTATGTTCTGGTTGATGAGGGCGAACCTATGGGCTGCAGTGGCCATCAGAGGACAGTAGGGGCAGGTGGGCGTCACGAAGACCTGGATATGCACTGACTCCTCTACGCCCCGGATCATCGCCTCCACAGCTGGGGGCAACCCACTCTCACCCGTTGAGACAACTATAATGACCTCAACTAGGGTTCGTTCTTGCAGCCTGTGCAGTCTTGCTATGGTCCGTAACTGGGGGAGCTTACAGTTTGGACTTTATGAAGCTAGCTGAGTTTCCTCTGATCCTAATTGCGAATTTTCT
>CAZEET010000029.1:0-11857 GCA_964511325.1 uncultured Candidatus Bathyarchaeia archaeon
CTGCAGGGGATTTCACCCCATTCCTCTATACATCGTGGACAGGGCTTCAACTCGTTTCTCTCTACGCCTTGGACAGCGATATATATTTTATGACATAAATGTTTCAAATCAAAAATAATTTGTCACATTCAGTGCCTCAATGCCTCCTTGAAAAGCTCGCCTAGGATACTGATCCCCTCAGCTATCTCCTCCCTCGAGGGGTAGCTGTAGTTCAGCCGGAGATAATTCCTGACACTTGGATCTGTGAAGAAGTTTGAGCCGGGTATGTAGGCTACACCCCTCTCCAGGGCGTCGTCCAGTAAGGCGTCAGCGTCGAAGCCTGTGGGCATCTTAACCCATAGGAAGAGTCCCCCCTTCGGCTCCCTCCATTCAGCCTCTTCTGGGAAGTGGAGCTCCATGGACTCCAGCATCAGATCCCTCTTCTCCCTATATACCCTCCTAATCCTATCGATCAGCCTGTGAGCCATGCCTCGTCTCAAAAGCTCAGCGGCGACGTATTGACTGAGGCCGTCGCTGCAGATATCTGCATTCATCTTCGCCAGCGCCATCTTCTCTATGAAGCCCCTACGCCCTATTGCCCATCCAATCCTGAGGCCTGGTGAGACGATCTTAGAGAAAGTGCTGAGATAGATGGCCCTCCCCTCCTTGTCATACGCCTTAATGGGCTTCGGCATGGAGCCCTCAAAGGAGATATAGCCATAGGGGTTGTCCTCGACGATGATGAAGTCATACTCCTCAGCCAGCTCCAGCAATCTGAGACGTCGAGACTCAGGCATCACGGTTCCCGTTGGGTTCTGATAGGATGGAACCGTGTAGAGGAGTTTCACATTTCTCCCCTCAGCCCTCAAACCCTCCAGCTTCTCCTCCAAGGCGTCAATGTTCATACCCTCCTCGTCGATGGGGGTTGTCTCTATCTCCGCTCCATAGAGCCTGAAGGAGGCTAGGGCCTGTAGATACGTCGGCTCTCCGACTATGACCAGGTCGCCTGGATCGAGGAGAATCCTTGAGATGAGGTCGAGGGCCTGCTGGGAGCCCGTCGTGACGATGATCTCTTCCGCATTGGCTTCTATACCAACTTCCCCGCTAAACTTGGCGAGTTCCGCTCTGAGCCTCCCACTGCCGAGGTTGCTGCCATATTGGAGTATGCCTCTCCAATCCTCGGGTGGGATGTCTCTGATAATCTCCTCTACCTCCTTCACTGGGAGGCTCTCGGGATCATAGCTTCCACCTGTTAATGAGATGAGTTTCTCACCTCTCCTAGCCTTCTCGAAGGCCGCGAGAACGACTCTCGCAATGACTCCAGGCTTAAGGGATCTCCCCAATCGGCTATAGAAGCGTTCCTCCATCTCTATCAAGCGAATGACGTCGTCTATGGTTAAAGTCTTTTTGGGATTTTCTATAATTACTGGAATTTATGGGATTGAGGAAAGCTTTTATCTCTCCATGGGGGTATGGAGAAGAGCTGGAGATGTATAGAGATCCCAACTTCTTCTCGGAGGGCATCTAGATGATAGAGATTAGACTGCATGGGAGGGGTGGCCAGGGGGTAGTTGCCAGCGGTGAGATGATCGCCTTGGCAGCTGTCTATGAGGGCAAATACTGTAGAGCCTTCCCCTTCTACGGCTCAGCTCGGAGAGGTTCACCAGTCGTCGCCTTTGCCCAGATAGGAGAGCTGGATGAGGCGACAAGATGCTACGTATACACCCCCGACGTGGTTCTCATCTTGGATCCCGAGATACCTAAGGCCGTGGACGTCACCACCGGTTTGAAGAGAGAGGGAGTCATAGTCTGGAATACGACGCTCTCACCTGAGGAGGCTTTGAAGGAGCTGGGAGTTGAGGTCTCCAAGATCGGGGTGGTCGATGCCACCACCATCGCCCTAGAGAGCTTCGGCAGGCCGATACCCAACACCGCACTCCTAGGCGCCTTCGTGAAGACGACGGGGATGCTGAAGCTTGAGTCCATAGAGAAGGCTATCAGGAAGAGATTCCCAGGAGAGGTGGCTGAAAAGAACATAGTCGCCACCAAGAGGGGATACGAGGAGGTGAAGGTATATGAGCGGTGAGGAGTATCCCTTCGGAATCAAGGGTCTGGTAGGACGTGGAGGGCTTCTCTCCGGCAGGGGGGTTGGAGGGATGTACGTCGGCGACTGGAAGGTCTTCATGCCCAAGATTGACTATGAGAAGTGCACTAAATGCTGGCTCTGTGTCGCCTACTGCCCCGAGGCCGCCCTATCCAAGGGTGAGGAGGGACCCCAACTAGATCCCAGGTTCTGCAAGGGATGTGGAGTCTGCGCCAATGAGTGCCCCGTTAAGGCGATCGAGATGGTGAGGGAGTGAGGTGATATGCCGGAAGTAGATGTTATGCCCGGAAATAAAGCGGTCGCCTACGGCGTTAAGCTTTCAAGGGTTAAGGGGATAGCTCTCTTCCCCATCACCCCTCAGACAACCATCGTCGAGTATCTCGCAGATTTCATAGCCAACGGCGAGCTTGATGCGGAGTATATCCACGCCGAGGGGGAGCATACGGCTATGGCCGTAGCCATCGGCCTCTCCCTCTCAGGCGTCAGGGCCTTCACCGCGACCAACTCTCAGGGCTTGGCCTACATGCATGAATGCGTCGCCCAGGCTCCAGCCTATAGGACACCGCTCCTCATGGCGATAGCCAACAGAACTCTAGGCTGGTTCTGGTCCATCCAGCCGGACTATTCTGATGTCATGCCCGAGTTGAATCTAGGCTGGATCATACAGTTCGTGGAGAGCAACCAGGAGTGTCTAGACACCGTCATACAGCTCTACAAGATAGCTGAGGATAAGCGGGTTCTGCTGCCGGCGATGCTCTGCCTAGACGGCTTCTATCTCTCCTATTCCAATGAGCGGGTTGAGATACCTGATCAGGAGGATGTCGACGATTTCCTGCCGCCTTACGAGCCTAAGCACGCCGTGGATCCAACCGTCAGTGATTTCGCCCCGGCGGCAGGTCTACCAACACAGCTTCATACCACCTACCGGAGAATCTATGAGGAGATACTCCACGATGCGAAGCAGGTCATCAAGGAGGTCAACGAGGAATATGGCAAGCGCTTCGGCAGAACTTACGGCAACGGTCTCATAGAGGAGTATAGATGCGAAGACGTTGATGCCATCCTCGTCACCATGGGCTCCATGACGACGGCCGCCCGCAGGGCCATCGACGAGCTCCAGGGTGAGGGCCATAAAATCGGATTGGTGCGAGTGAAGACGATGAGGCCCTTCCCCTCTGAGGAGTTTAGGAGGCTGGCTGAGGAGGTGGAGGCCATAGGCGTCGTTGATAGGATGGTTCTCCACGGAACTGGAGGGGGAGGCCTGGCCGCAGACCTGAAGTCGACACTCTACTCCATGGAGGATAGACCCCTGATGGTAAACTTCATTGCCGGCATGGGCGGCGACGACATCTCCACCATGGACTTCAAGAAGATGGGGGAGAGAATTCTAAAGGCCGTTGAGCGGGGACGGGTTGAGAGAGAGGTCGAATATATAGAGCATCCCTTTAAACCTGTCAGTAGGCTGGTCCCCTTCAAGGAGAAGAGGGTTATCTATCCAGGCAGTGGAGGATGCACGGGCTGTGGAGCTAGCATCATCATACGCCACCTGCTAGACGTTCTCGGGCCCAACACTGTAGTCGTCGATCCACCGAACTGCGCTGGCATAAACTACAGCTCCGTCGTCGGAGTCCCATGGATACTTGCCAACTACGCCGCCACAGCCGGCTACCAGACAGGCCTCTATAGAGGCTACAAGTTGAAGGGTAAGGCCGATAAAATTCACGTCGTCAGCTTCGCCGGGGACGGCGGAACCGTCGATATAGGGCTTCAAGCCCTCTCCGGGGCTGCTGAGAGGGGTGAATCCATCATCTGGATATGCTACGACAACGAGGCCTACATGAATACGGGCATCCAGCGCAGCGGCTCGACGCCTCTCTACGCCAGGACGACGACAACCCCCGCCGGTAGATTCTGGAGGGGTAAGGCCGAGAGACCTAAGAACGTCCCCCTAATCATGGCGGCCCATGGCATACCCTACGTGGCGACGGCCTCAATAGCCTTTATACCAGACCTGAGACGCAAGATCAAGAGGGCTGCCGAGATCACCTCCGCCGGTAAGGGATTGGCCTACATCCATATCCAGGCTCCATGTCCAACGGGCTGGTATTATCCGCCGGAGAAGACCGTTGAGGTGGCGAGGCTGGCAGTCCTCACCGGGGCCTGGCCCCTCATCGAGATCGAGGAGGGCAGAGTGAAGCTGAACATTAAGCCGAAGAAGCTGAAACCAATAAAGGAGTATCTACGACTCCAAGGCCGATTTAGGCATCTAACCGATGAGCAGATAGAGGAGATACAGCGCTGGGTTCAGGAGAGCTGGGAGAGCTGGCTGAAGCTGGATGAGATGGGGAAGCTCCCCTGGTATAGATAACCCCCATTTTTTCACAATCGTTTTAGGGTGAGCGGTTAATCCTATTAGGGTGATCCATTGCCGAGGAGGATCACAGCTGAGGATGTAGAAGCTCTAGCCCTAGGTGGAGCCATCCTCGGAGGCGGTGGGGGAGGCTCCCCCGAAGGTGGACGTAGAAAGGGTCTTCTAGCCCTGGAGATCGGGGATATATGGCTATACAAGCCTGATGAGCTGCCAGAGGATGCGATTGTGGCGACGATTGTGGCGCTTGGGGCTCCGACGCAGAGGAGTAGGATGAAGCCCAGCGGCTTCATCAGGGCTGCTCAGCTCCTATGGGAATCAGGTATCGAATTCGAGGGCGTCATAGCGGCTGAGAATGGGGGATACAACAGCTTCGGAGGATGGCTTCCCGCGGCGGCGTTGGAGCTCCCCGTCGTAGACGCCCCCTGTGATGGGAGAGCCCATCCCACAGCCGTGATGGGGAGCATGGGTCTACATAGATTGGAGGATTATAGGTCTGTGAAGGCCATCGTAGCCGAGGGAGTAGAGGTCGTTGCCTGGGGCTCCGTTGAGGCCACCAGCAGAGTGGCGAGGCTCGTCGCCTCGGAGCGGGGCATGGTAGCCATGGCGAGGGATCCTGTAGCGCTGAGTTACGCCGTCGAACATGGAGCTCCTGGGGCCATCTCCAAGGCTCTAGAGCTGGGCCACCACGTCTTGAAGGTGTTGAAGGAGGGGGCTGAGAGAGCCGTCAAGGCGGCGATGGCATATCTTGGAGGCCACATCCTCTGCCATGGAAGAGTTGCGAGGAAGCATCTAGAGACCCGTGGAGGCTTCGATGTCGGCCTATTGGAGGTCGAGGCCGAGGGGGAGAAGTATGAGCTAACCTTCCTCAATGAATACATGACTCTGGAGCGTGGAGAACGTCGATTAGCCACTTTCCCAGATCTAATCTCCACCTTCGACGATGAGGGGAGACCCATAACCTCAGCCGCCGTCGAAGAGGGTGACAAGGTCTACGTCACCATCGTCTCCAGGGAGAGGATACCGATAGGAGATGGACTGCGATACACCGATGTCTACAAGCCAGTAGAGGAGGCGCTTGGAAAGCCGATGATTCAACACCTTAAAGGCTTCCTCTTCGAGTAGCCTCTACTCGACGTTTTCCCCCCTTTTATATAGTCTTACGCGGCTTCCGAGGGCTTGCCCCGGGACTCCCCGCTCAAATCTCACCCTCAAGACTCCCCTACGGCCATGTAGCGATAATACTTTACCTCTGATCCTCGGCTCATCGGCTGGCCAGCTAACCCTCCATCCTATGAGGCCTCCCATCATCTTTGGGTCTACGCCTATAGGCCTTATGAGGCATTCCTTCGGCCTCTGAGTCTTTGGGCCGATCCTATAGTTGACTATCACTCCCTCCAACATCTCGGGCATAGGCTTCACCCCTCCTACTTTGGACCCTTAGCTGGACACTTCGGATCCTTTGTCCTCCCCTGGATGCTGCAGATGATGTATCTTACACATCGGCCATGCTTATCTGTGTGATAGTTGGGGAGGATGGGGCATCGTTGACTCATCAAGGATTAAATGCTTAGGGAGGTGATGGAAAAATCTTACTTATTCCTCCACCTCGAAGGGAGGTTCAAAGCTGAAGCCCCAGGGGAATATCGTGGGTCTATCCCTTGGATAAAGCTCTAGGAGCCGCCGTCTAAGCTCCAGATCCCTCTTGGTGAAGGGGGCAGCCTCCCTCTGATAAAGCGTAGCCCTGTAGGGGGAGAGACGTGCACATAGGGTGTCAGCCCTCACCTTCAACCTCTCCCTATCATCTCTGCTGATGGCGATATCCCTCTCATCGGTGGGCATCTCGAAGAGCTCCACCTGGAAGTATTTCCCCAGCTCCCCAGCCACCTCCTCCAGGTCTAGCCCCCTCCACCATCTAAACCTCACATAGTGGTAGGGCTTCAATCCAAGAGCTTTACCCCACACCTCTATATAATCTGATAGAGGAGTCGATGGGATGGGCTGCCACATCGCCGTGGTTGGAACCGGTAGGGTTGGTAGACCAACGGCCTACACCCTCCTCTGTGAAGGACTCGTCGATGAACTCTCCCTCGTCGACATAAAGCCAGGTTTAGCCTGGGCCTTCGGCGAGGAGCTGAAACATGCGGCGGCAAGCCTGAAGCTTGACATCGAGATCAACGCCTATGAACGAGATGAGGATGTCTCAGGCGCGGATCTCATCGTCATCACTGCTGGGAAGCCCAGGATACCAGGCGTCAAGATGAGCCGTAGAGATCTAGTCTATGAGAATGCCAGGATCATCGCCTACATAGCCGAGGTGATGCCTCTGAGGAACAGGGGGGCTAAATGGGTGGTGGTGTCAAACCCCGTCGACGCCATGGCCACCCTCTTCAAGAAGCTCTCGGGGGAGAGCTATGTCATAAGCACCGGAGATCACGCTGATACGCTGAGGTTTAGGGTGAAGCTCGCCGAGGAGCTCCAGGTACCCTTCTCACAAGTTGAGGGCTACGTCGGGGGAGAGCATGGAAAGGCAGCCTACCCCCTCTGGTCGACGGTTCGCGTATATGGTCAACCTCTTGACGAATATCTCGCTTCGACGGGTAAAACCCTAAACAGAGAGGCCGTCATCGAATATGTTCGAGGGGTATCAAAGCGGATCGTCGACATCATCGGCGGAACCGAGTATGGCCCAGCCTCAGCCTTCAGGGATATCCTCCGCTCCATTATCGAGGATCGCCGTGAGATCTACAGCGTAGCCGTCTCTAGAGAGCTGCCTGGCATACCTGAAGCGGTGAATGTCAACATCCCCATCCACGTCGGGAAGAGCCTGGGGCCAGACCTATGGGACAAGTTGACGGAGGAGGAGCAGAGTGCCATCATAGAGGCGGCTAAGGCCATCTACGAGACCTATAAGCTGGGGCTGGAGGCCCTTGAGAAAATCCCTTAAGCTGAGCTGGAGAGGATCGATGGATGGAGTTCGACCTCATAATCGAGGGTGGAGCCATCCTCGATGGCTCGGGGAATCCTTGGTTCAGGGCTGATGTAGGGATAGTGGACGACCATATCGGGGCTATAGGCCACCTAGATGGGGCGAAGGCTGAGTATAGAATCGACGCCGGAGGACTGATGGTTGCACCTGGATTCATAGATATGCATAGCCACTCGGATTTTACGCTGCTCGTTGATCCGAGGGCGGAGAGCAAGATCAGGCAAGGGGTCACCACCGAGGTCGTCGGAAACTGCGGGAGCTCCGCGGCGCCCCAGAATGAGGAGGTGAGAAGTTACAGGGAGAAATTCATGAGGAGTCGGCTGGGTGAGGACTTCCAATTCGACTGGGAGACGATGGCGGAGTATATGGCCAAGCTGGAGGCTCAGGGCATAGCCCTCAACGTTGCACCGCTAGTGGGCCATGGAACCATAAGGCAGAACGTCATGGGCTTTGAGGACAGAGCTCCAACCCCGGGGGAGCTGGAGGAGATGAAGAGGCTGACGGCTGAGGCGATGGAGGCTGGCGCCTGGGGCCTATCAACCGGTCTCATCTATCCACCGGGATGCTATGCGAAAACCGAGGAGATCATAGAACTGGCTAAGGTCGCAGCCCAATACGGCGGCATCTATGCATCCCACATAAGAGGCGAGGGGGACACCCTCCTAGACGCCGTCAGGGAGGCTATAGAGATCGGTGAGAAAGCTGGATTGCCCGTGGAGATATCTCACTTTAAGGCCTCAGGTAAGCAGAACTGGGGTAAGACCAGGGAGTCTCTGAGGTTGGTAGAGGAGGCGAGAAGGCGAGGCATCGATGTCACCGTCGATCAGTACCCATACACGGCTTCGAGCACCGGACTATCGGCCTATCTCCCCCATTGGATCCACGTAGGTGGGGCTGATGCGATGCTTGAGAGGTTGAGGAATCTAGAGGATAGACGGCGAATCAAGGAGGAGGTGGGCGACCGGGATTGGAGTATAATCATGGTGGTCGTCTCCCAGAGGCATCCCGAGTATGAGGGGCTGCGGGTAACCGAGATCGCGGAGAAGATGGGCAAAGAGCCCGTTGAGGCCGTTATGGATCTGTTACTAGAGGATGAGGGGCAGACCTGGATCGTAGCCTTCGGCATGTCTGAGGAGGATGTACAACGGGTTATGAGAAGCCCCTACATGATGGTGGGCTCCGATGGCAGAGCCATATCACCCCACGGAGTCCTCGGAAAGGGTAAGCCTCATCCAAGATACTATGGCACCTTCCCGAGGATTCTGGGTCGCTATGTGAGAGAGCTTGGAGTTATCACCTTGGAGGAGGCTGTCAGGAAGATGACCTCAGCTCCAGCTAGACGCCTAGGCCTATGGGATAGAGGCCTAATAAGACCAGGCTTTAAGGCTGATATCGTCATCTTCAACCCTGAGACTGTCATAGACAAGGCTACCTTCATGGAGCCTCATCAATACCCTGAGGGCATCGAGTACGTCATCGTGAATGGCACCGTGGTCATCGATGAGGGAGAACATACGGGAGCTCTTCCAGGTAGGGTTCTGAGAAGAAGCTAACCTTTTTTTAATAGTGGAAAAAGAGGAGAGTCTTAGAGAGCTTCAAGCATCCTGAAGTCTTCCTTCACCGTCGTGAGGACGACGTGGGTGTTGGTTCTCTCGACGTATGGCATCGCCAATAGACCCTTAGTGAACTTGCTTAGATCCCTACGGCTTCTGAACTTGGCCACCACCATCGCATCGGTCAGGCCCGTGATGTCGTAGACGGCGCAGACGTTAGGCAGCTTCGACACCGCCTCCTCAACCTCGATGAGACGCCCCTTTGAGACGGTGATTTCCGTGACGACGGTAAGCTCGAAGCCAAGGCGTTCATGATCTACGATGATCGTATAGCCCTTAATGACGCCGCTACTCTCGAGTCTCTGAACCCTATTGATGACGGTGGCCGTCGAAACCCCTATGCTCCTGGCCAACTCCCTATAGGAGCGCTTAGAGTCTATTAGAAGCTCCCTGAGGAGCTTTCGATCGATCTCGTCGAGGGCGAACATGATTAAACATTCATTCAAAAATATAATAGCTTTTCGAACAAACGTTTAGTGAACTCTCCATAAGCTTAATATATGTATTGTAGGCACCTGATCCCATGCCCCTCATAGAGGTCTCCGAGGATGATGTTAAGAGGATCCTAGAGGTCGTGAGGGATAGGGATATTAAATATGTGAGGCTCATCGTCATCGACATCTATGGCAGCCCGAGGGCGATGATCATACCTGAATACAGATTGGAGGAGGCCCTCACCATAGGCATAGGATTCGACGGCTCATCGGTTCCTGGATATACCAACATAGAGACCAGCGACCTCGTGGCTCATCCAGATCCCTCCACCTTCCTCATACCCCTATGGGAGACCCCAGGCGTCGCCCTCATGTTCTGCTACGTCTCAAAACCCGATGGAACACCCTTCGAGGGCGACCCGAGGGGGCTGCTGAAGAGAACTATGGATGAGTTGGAGAAGCGGGGTATGGGCTTCAACCTCGGCCCAGAGGTGGAGTTCTTCTACGTCGAGCGGGAGGGGTCGGGTATAAAGCCCGCTGGGAGTGGGGGATACTTCGACCTGCCGCCCCTCGACAGGTCTGAGGAGGTGAAGATGGAGACGATGATCTGCCTTGAGGCCGCGGGATTCCAGCTGGATAAGGTTCATCACGAGGTGGCCGAGGGGCAGCATGAGATCAACTTCAAATTCGCCGATGCCCTAAAGACCGCCGACAATATTGTCCTCTATAAATTGGCGGTTAAGACCATAGCTGAGAAGTACGGGGTCATCGCCACCTTCATGCCTAAGCCCTTCTGGGGCATCAATGGAAGCGGCTGCCACCTCCACCAGAGTCTCATCGACCTGGAGACCGGCCACAATCTATTCTACGACGCTGAGAGTCCCCTAGGCCTCTCAGACACCGCCCTACACTATATCGGAGGCCTCCTAAAACATGCGCCAGCCCTCTCACTGGTAGTGGCGCCGACTGTCAACTCCTATAAGCGGCTGGTGCCCCACTATGAGGCGCCGGTCTACATCTGCTGGGGTCTCGGAAACAGGTCGACGCTTGTGAGGGTGCCCCAATATCCGAAGGGCGTTGAAGCCGGAACCAGAGTCGAGTATCGACATCCCGACCCCTCCTCAAACCCCTACCTAGCCGCCGTCGCCGTCCTGAAGGCAGGCCTCGACGGCGTCGAGCATAAGATAGAGCCTGAAGAGCCGATCCAGGAGAACGTCTACCATCTCTCGAGGGAGGAGCTTGAGCGCCGCGGCGTAGAGGTGCTTCCAGGAAATCTTGAGGAGGCCTTAGAGGCTTTTAAGGCTGATAAGGTGGTCTACGAAGCCCTCGGTGGATACGTCTCAGAGAATCTGATGGAGCTGAAGCGGAGGGAGCATGAGGAGTATCTCTCCTATGTCGGGGGGAGCTGGGAGGAGAATCTCAGCCGTATAACGGAGTGGGAGATAGAACGCTACCTCACCAGATGCTAATAAAGTTCCACCATGAGAAATGGAAATTAAGGCCCTAAGGCTCCATAGAGTTCCTATCATATAAAAGAATCGAATTCGTGATACTGTGATACTAGTCTGATTAAAGTATTTAGATCAAAAGGAAGATAACTATTCACATAACAAGTCGTCTCCTAGTTAAGTAATTATATTCCTCGCTTAAGTCATTAAAGTCCTTCACCACACAATTCCATATATCCCTAAGGAACTTTCCTCTTTCTTTCGGATGTTGATAATATTCATCTAATAACTCTCTCAATTCAGGAGAAGCTAGATATTTATATCGACTTCGGATTTCATTCATCAGCTGGTAGATATAATCATTTACATCTTTATGACGCCAATGTTCCATAAATTCATTTTCTCCAATACCAAAAATAGGAGAGTATAATCTATCAAGTTGGTCTTTAATTCTAGACATCCTTCTACTTATCCTAGATGTATTCATTTCGGTAAACCCGAGTAACATAGTTGCAAATCCTAAAAATATAGTAGCAAACCCTACAAGTGCATCTCCCCTATCGATAGGGCCAGGTTTTGATTGAGCAAAAATCACTAATCCGCAAAGAATAAGAGCCACAACTATGATTAAATCAAAACGTCTTTCCAAGAAGTCTTCAAGTCTTCTTCTCACATCCTCGTTTTTACTCACATTTTTAGCCAGATATCAAAGATAATTTAAATTTTTTGATATATGGTATCTTGGGAAAAGACAAGATAGAAATTTAAACAGGAGTTTCTCATTTTATTTTTCCTTGATCCCACTTGGGTGTGAATCTCACCCCCATCATCGTCAGGCATATCCTCAGCCTTGAGGAGTTAAAGGGGAGAGTCCTCGCCGTCGACGCCCACAACGTCCTCCATCAGTTCCTCGCCCTGATAA